>JAKVCS010000004.1:519867-615646 GCA_022448365.1 Saccharospirillaceae bacterium
GGCACGTGCAGCTTCTCTCAGGGTTCTTGTAACAATAACAACATTGGTGACCAGTCGAACGCCGGTAATGCTCAGGTATACGGTATCGAGGCGAGCTGGGGCAGCGAGCATGTCGTAGCCGGTTACAGTGTGCCTGTCTCTCTGACGTACACCTACAGCAAGGGTGAATTTGGTGAGGAATTTACCGATGGCACCGGTGCTTTTGGTCAGGCCAATCTGAAGATTGAGAAAGGCTTCGAAATCGGTTACCTGCCTGAGCATCGGCTGAACATTCAGACCGGCATTCAGCACGGAGACTGGCGCGTGAACCTGTCAGCGCTGTACCAAAGTGAGATGCGCAACGTACCGGGCAAAGGTGACATTCCGGAGCAAGATAAAATCGATGCCTTCACGGTGTTCGATTTAGCCGCCAACTACCAGCTGACTCAGGAATTGCAGGTCTACAGCACGGTGGATAATGTGCTCAACGAAGAGTATGTGGTATCGGCTAAACCATACGGTTTCCGTCCGGGTAAACCTCGTTCTGTTAATGTCGGCGCGAAACTGGCGTTCTGACATCGGTCGCAATCAGCGACAATTTTCAGACAGAAATAGAAAAGGGAGCCTGGCTCCCTTTTTTATTGTTGATTAACACCCTGTAATAAAATGTAACCTGAACATCTGCGGCGTTGAGTTCAGCCAGAGGCCGTGTTTCCATAGCCGCAGTCGATAAATACCCCTTGGCATCATGATAACAACGAAAAAACCGGGTCAACCGGCTGTTGCGGGCTTTCGTCAATCCGAGCTATCGGGCGAACAATGGCAGCAAGAGCTGGATCAACACGCTCAGAATATCTGGATCGATAACAAAGGCAAACGACCTGCCTTTGCTTCTCATTTCTGGCCACGGGCCGAATTACTGCATCACGCTATGCAACAGCACGATGCTGCCTGGATCAGTGCGCCTGCGGGGTACGGTAAAACCTTGTTGATGAGTGAGTACTGCAACGAACTCCAGGAGCAAAACGATTCTCCCGGAGTGATGTGGTTTCGCTGTGATGATCAGGACGCCCGAGCGCAGTTATTTCTGCGTCACTTGCTTGAAGTAGCCGAACGTCAGCTTGAGGGCATAGCAACGAACGCATTGGCTCACTGGCATTTTTCTGCAGGACAGGGGCGTATGGACGTCGAGCAGGTGCTGCTGTTGTGGCTTTCTGAAATGGCCACTTTCGAACGATCTTTATTGCTCTGCCTCGACGACGTTCATAACCTGGCGGATACCAGCGCGCTGCAACTGCTGAGTAAACTGGTGAGTCATCGTCCTGCCAATCTCAAATTGATAATGACCAGTCGCTATTTACCTCAACCGCTGGGAAAACTGCGTTTACACCAGAATATTGTCTGGCTTAACCATCAAATGTTGGCATTTTCGGATGATCAGCTTCAACGCTGGTTAATGGACAATAATATTTTGCAGGCCGGACGTTTGGTTCCTCAACTGAATAACCGGTTGCAGGGTTGGCCTGCCGGACTTGGCTTGTGGCTGGCTTGTTATCGTGCTTTGGGCAAACCGTTTGATCCACCGGCGCTGTTAGGTCAGCAGGAAATGAGCGACTACCTGCAAGGCGAAACCCTGTTCACATTGCCGCAAGAACTGCAGAGCTTTATTCAGCGTGCCGCCGTACTCGGTAGTTTTAATGACAGCATTCTTAATGATTGCCTTGAGGAGATCGACTACCAGCCGCAACTTAACAAAGCGCTGGCAATGAACCTGTTTATTCAGGCGTTGGAAGATAAGCCAGGTTGGTACCGGATTCATCCGGTGATGGCTGAGCTGTTAGCACGACAGTTACCGCAAACCATGCGCCAGCAATTACACCGCAAAGCTTATGAATGGCATAAAGACGGTGATGACCGTATTGCAGCGTTACATCATGCGCGCCAGGCGGGTATCGCCAATGAAGTGGTGCCCTGGGTGGAAGCCCAGGCTGAGTACATCATTGCCAGTCTCGATATTGCTGCCATGCTCGAATGGATCGATGTGTTGGGGCAGGAATTATTACAGTCATCACCAAGATTGATGCAAATCGCTGCCTGGTCCTGGTTGTTTACCCAACAACGCGAGAAAGCCGAGCCTCTGGTGCAGCGGTTGCAGCGTGACGATAATCTGCAGGAATACGAACGGGCTGCGCTGGAGGGCTATCTGGCACGCCTGGTTGGCCAGAACAAAAAAGCCGAAATTCTGTGTAAACAGGCCCTGGAAGAATTACCGCAGGAACGCTTTACCGTACGTATTCTGATGATCTCGACATTATCGAGCCTTTGTCTGATGAATAACGATGCCGACGGTGCGCGCATCTGGAACCGTCTGGCGCAAGATATGACACGTCAATTTAAAGTCCCTGCTATGGAAGCCCAGGCGTTATTCGAATACGCCAGAATCGAACTCAACCGTGGGCACATACAGCGCAGTGCTCAGGTTATTCAGCAGGGGTTAGAGCTGTCTGCCAATAACAATGAAGCGTCTGGTCTGGCTCGTGGGCGCCTGGTTATTTATAAGTGTTTTCTGCTGTGGCTGAGTGGCGAACCTCGTCCACAACTGGTGGAGTTGCTGCAACAAGGCATATCTTCCAGCATTCACAGCCATGATATCGCCGTGTGTTATGGCTATGCATTGTTTGCCATGGTAAAGGCCGAGATGGGCAAGTTTGACCGTGCACTGGACATTCTGGATCAGGCCGAGCGGTTGATGCAGCGCTGGCAGGTGGGTGTTGAAAGCTACCAGTGGCTGGCGATGATTAAAGCCAACATCTGGATTTCTCAGGGTAAATTGTCCCGCGCCCAGAGTTACATCAACGAATTCGTTAAAATGCAGCAGGACGGACCGTTGCGTTCGGATATGTTCCCGATGTTGCCGGGTTTTATCGCCGTAACCCGTGCGCGGGTTTACCTGATAGCGAACAACCCCCAAGCCTGCATTCAGGAAGCCGACACTTATATCCGCAGTAATGGTCACAGCATTATGGCGCTGCTGATGAATATGATTCGCGCCGCGGCGTTGCGCTCAATCAACCCGGCCGACAGCGACAACCAGCTACGCCATATTCACCAGATGCTGGAACGCGCCGGTGTTCGCATGAACTTTGACCAGTGGATTCCGAACCTGGCATTGGTTGAGCGCAGTAATGGTGAAACCAACAATCTGCCAGCCAATGCCGCACTCAGTGAACGCGAGCTGGAGGTGTTGCGTAAAATTGACCAGGGCTTGTCGAATCAGGAAATTGCCGATCAGTTGTTTATTTCTTTGCACACGGTAAAAACCCATGCGCGCAAAATCAATGTGAAACTCGGCGCCAAAAGTCGTACTCAGGCACTGCATCGGGCCAAGGAATTATTACTGATTTAGTCGCAACTCTGACGCCAGCCAATACGACGTCCGACCTACATCAGGACGTAATGCTATTTTAAGGTGTTTATTTGTTGTAACTTCTATCAATAGTGATGATGGATTATCAAACGTGTAGCTATTAAATATGCCAATGTGTTTCAAAAAGTTGGCACATTAACCAACATTTAACTAAACCTGTGTATTAGCTAATCAACAAGGAAGCACGAATGGACTACAACGCACTGGTGATAGGAGCCAGCCACTGCCAACAGTTAGAACAACAAATTGGCAGCCCGTATTCCCTTATCTGTGTCGATGACTTCGAAACCCTGCTTAATCTTGCTCACTCAACTCCCTGCCAGGTATTAATCATCAACGAGGTGGTTGTCGGCATGGTGGCCGCGATGGATTGGTGCCGAAAGCTAAAGCAGGAAGATATTTTTAACGATGTGCCCATTGTAATGCTGGCCGATCGTGATGAGCTTGCTGATCGAATGGATGCCTTCGAAGCGGGCTTTGATGATCTGATTGGCAACGATGCAATGTGGGAGTTACGTGCCCGCATCGATCGGGTTGTATTTAACAAACTGGCCAACGCCCAACTTAAAGCACAATTACAGCAAGCCAACGAAATGGCGTTTATCGCCATGTCAGATACTTCCGATCTGGGGGTTAACATACAGTTTCTGCTCGACTGTAGCACCTGTAATAACCTGGATGAGCTGGGAATGCGTTTGTTTCAGGCGCTGCAGAATTACGGCTTGAGCTGCAGCCTGCAAATGCGCAGTGTGCACGGCATAAAAAATATGGAAGCCAATGGTATGGCAAAAGCGATGGAATCTGTGCTGATGGATGAATGTAAGGATCAGGGACGTTATGTTGATTTCGGCCATCGCTCCATCATGAACTACGAGACCGTTTCGCTGTTAGTGAAAAACATGCCGGTTGACGACGATAAAAAATACGGCGCTATAAAAGACAATGTATTCTCCTTACTGCAAGGCGCACATGCGCGTGTGGTCGCACTGGATAATCAGAAGAATCTCGAATTAGAGGGAACACTGGTGAAGCAGATGGCCAGCCAGATGCGAACTCAGATGGCTGATGTCGATGACGCTTATCAAGAGGTGATGCGCCAGATCGCCGATGTGGTTGAAAATATGGCCGATGGTGTGGAAGAAAGTATCCAGTTCCTCGGCATGGATGAACATCAGGAAAGGGCGTTACAGAAAATCATGGAAACCGGCATTATTGATACCAGTCGTATTTTTAATGAAGGCATGCAGCTCGATCGTGGCCTGAAAGAATTCCTGCATGAAGTAGAGCGCCTGTTTAGCGAAGCGCATATCGATGCCAGCGAATTGCAGCGTTTGTTGCAATAGCTGCAATTGCAGTTGTTGCACCAGAAGTTCGTTCGGAACTTCTACAGCAACTCTTTGATAATAAAATCGCGGCCCTGATAAACACCCGGTTCAATATAAATACGATTACCCAGCTGCAGCTCCTGCTCGCACACATTATGACCATGGATAATCAGATCGATGCCGGTAACTTTATGCTCGCGCCTTTCCTTAAAAGCGCTGCGTCCCCAGATGCATTGCTCCAGCTGCTTATTGGAAAGCGACTCGAACTCTCCCCAATTTAATGCCGGAAAATCTGCGTGAACAATGCCATAACGTTTGCCGGATTTACCGCTGACCTCAATCGCCAGCGGCAGTTTTTCAATGGCATCGAACCACGACGGCCACTGGCTCGGGTCAGAACTGGCTATCCACTCACCACCGTGTTGCAGCCATAACATCTTATGCTGGCTGTTTTGGTATTTCAGGCCGCTCACCATCAACAATTCGTGATTGCCCAGCACCGAGAAAAACCAAGGTTCATTTAACAACGCCAACGCCTGCGCGGACTCCGGACCGCGATCAACCAGATCACCGACGCAAATCAGGCGATCTTTATCGATATCAAAACGCAATTGATCAAGTTGTTCCATCAGTTTAGAGGCATGGCCGTGAATATCGCCGACAACAAAATCACGTCCCAGGGTATTGGTCGCTAACACGGATTTACTGGCTGATAACTTCATACAGAACCTTCCATTACTACTTATTTGGCGCCCAGCGGGCAAGGCTTGCCAGCGCCATCAATAATACAAACATAAAGGCGTTAGCCGGAATCTGCAGATTAAAATCCACCGTGGAGTGAATCGCAATGGCCATCATGCCCATGGTGGAAGCAAAGCCGAGGCCTTTGAATAATTCACTGCGGCGTTTGCGCATGGCCTCAATTGCCCAAAAGAAACTCCAGCCAGCGGCAATAAGCAGCGCCATAAAGCCAACCAGACCATACTCCGCGAGAAACTGCAGATAATCATTGTGAGCGTGATCGTACAGTTGGCGGGTCGTAACATCATCGCCCCGGTAGGCTGGATAAGTATATTCGAATGCACCCGCGCCAATGCCAAATACCGGATTTTGCTGCCACATCTGGAAGGTGTCGCGTGATACTTCATCTCTGCTTTCTTTACTCGCCGTTGTGTTCTGCAAGCGTTCAGCGACTTTTTCTACGCCAAAAAAAGTACCGACAATGGCGATATCAATCACCAACAGGCTGCTCAACAGAATGGTGGTAGAACGGGATTTGTTGTTCATCAGCAACAAAGCCAGACCGCCGGTCACCATCAGACTGGCGAAAAAGGCGGTATTGCCCATGCGCGAACGGCTGAGTACCAGAGCAATCACCATAACAGCCAACAATAACCGCATCGCAACTTTGGGGCTGAGCAGAGTATCGATTGCCTGGCGCATACGCTGGCGCCAGCTACCGTAATAGCGGTTAGACTGAGATAGTAAAAAACCGATGCCCAATGCCAGACTCATTTCCAGGTACCCCGCCAGATGGTTGCGGTTTACAAAGGTACCGGTGGCTTTACCCTGATAGGCTTCCTTCTCTTGGAAAAAGCCCCATTCAAGGCCGGTTAACACCATTAATGAACCGTAGATAGCCTGGAACGAAGCAGCCAGAATAACCACCCAGATAATTCGTTTGATACGTTCACGTGAATTCAGAATTAACAGGCTGGCCGCCATAAATGCTGTAAGGCCCAGCCCCTGCAGAGCATGTTGCCAGATATCATGCTGGCCATTGGCCAGCATCAGCGACTGCCCGATGACCCACAGCTGAACGGCCAGCAGTAATAACAGAATCGGTAAGCTCTTCTTAAGCGCTTTGGGCCAGAGCAAAACGTCGAGCTGTTGGTTCACTTGTCTCTGAACAAGCCTGTTAACTTCGGTCGCCAGTAGCAGTAAAGCAACTGCACTGTAGAGTGGCCAAACCCAGTTAGCATAACCGCCGAAGGCCAGCGGTAAGCAAAAAACCAGTGCCTGATAAGAATTCCAGCTTTTCATAATCTTCTTTGACGAGGTGTCTGAATGTCGGACAAAAAAATACCCGGCATAGCCGGGTATTCGTCAGCCTTGCGGTCTATTAAGCCGGGCTGATTGAGCCGCCTGGAGCAGGGGCGTTAGGATCTTGAGCCTGAGTATTTGTTGGCTGAACAACCGGAACCGTTGGTTGATTACCCGTAGCCGTTGGGGCTGATTCGCCAGTGATAGCCAGAGAAGACTCTTGCGCTGATGCTACTACAGTCGCCGGAATGTTCTGACTGTCAGCCGCTGCATTAACCGCTGCTGCGTCAACGCCTTCAACGTTGTTGGCTGCAACGAACAGAGCCGTTACAGCAACTTCTGGGCTATCCACTGCTGCAGTGGTTGCCGCTAATACGTCAGCAACGCTTTGGTTGTTTTGGATAGCAGCCGTAGCAACGTCTGCAACCGGAACACCAGCGTCAACAGCCGTTTTAACAACCAGCGCCAGTGGCAGGCCTGCTTCAATCATTTTCTGAACAGTTTCCGCTTCACAAGCAGACGTATCACAAGCGGCTGCTTCTGCTTTCAGAGTAGCGGCTTCAGAAAGCTGGGCCTGAGTGTATTGTTCAGCGGCGAACGCTGGCATTGCAGCAGCCATGACAGCAATGGTCAGTAATTTACGCATAAGTCCAAATCCTTATGTAATTTTAATGGGTGAAGTTTGAGCGGATTCTAAAGCGCCTAATTGTGAATGCCAAGCAAAAATGGCGTAATCGGTGGATAAAAAGTACGAAGTACGACGATCGAACTAGTTTTGATCTGAAATGCCCCGTAGCCCAGAGACGGTGCGACTGTGGGGTCTTATTAAATGTGAAGTTTGTATGACAAGCAGGCAGCCAAATGTGATTGTTTGCGCCATACCGTAGAAATGGCAAAATGCGCCACTTTTTTGTAACAGGAGCATTCACAATGCTCGTTGGGTTGTGTATTGTGCGCGCGGTTTTCAGCCAATAAAACTGGAATTGCTGAGACATATGGAAGTGTATGGGTATCGAAAGCGTCGGTTCTACTCAATTGCTTCCTCTAATTTAAGTAATTTATACAGAGCGAAGAGTCGTAAATGAAGTATTTGGTCACGGGTGCAGCAGGGTTTATCGGGAACTTTGTCGCGGAGCGTTTGTGCGGCATGGGGCACGAAGTTGTAGGTCTGGATAACCTGAATGACTACTACGACCCAGCACTAAAGCACGCTCGGTTAGATCGTATCGCACACCTTAATAACTTCCGTTTTATAAAGATGGATCTCTCAGATAGAGAGGCCATTGCAGACTTGTTTGCAAAGGAAGGCTTCGAGCGGGTGATTCATCTGGCCGCTCAGGCTGGTGTTCGGTATTCAATTGAAAACCCAATGGCATACATAGACTCCAACCTTGTAGGTATGGGCACAATCCTGGAGGGATGTCGCCACAATAACGTAAAGCACCTTGTATACGCTTCATCCAGTTCAGTTTATGGAATGAATAAAAAGATTCCATTTTCCACCGATGATGTTGTTGATAGTCCGGTTTCGTTATACGCCGCAACGAAGAAAGCTAATGAACTGATGGCTCATACCTATAGCCATCTATACAACTTACCAACAACCGGCTTGCGCTTCTTTACCGTTTATGGCCCGTGGGGTCGCCCTGATATGGCGCCTTATTTGTTCACAGATGCCATCGCAAATGATCGCCCGATCAAGGTATTTAATGACGGCAAGATGCAGCGCGACTTTACCTATATCGACGACATCGTCGAGGGTGTCATCAGAATTCAGGATGTTATCCCATCGCAACATAACGAAGGATGTGTTGAAGGGATGTCTCCTTGCTACCGGGTTTATAACATTGGTAACAACCAACCTGTGGAGTTGGAACAGTTTATTCGTTGTATTGAGAATGCACTGGATAAACAAGCGGTGAAAAACTATTTGCCGATGCAAGACGGCGATGTTGTTCGTACATTCGCAGATGTGTCTGCGTTAGAAGCGGTTACAGGATTTAAGCCGGACACAGCGTTGCAATCTGGAATAAATAACTTTGCGAACTGGTACAAAGAATATGTTAGTTGAAAAAATTCCAGAGATTATAAATACACCTGACCCTGATATGGTTTATTTAGCTGGATGGCCTCATGTTAAGTTAACACGAGAAGGCTTTGCTCAGTTGATGGTCAGAGACTGTTTGGCTGCCCGTAATAGAGATGTGACTTGTCTACCTAAGTTGGGCTTTTCAATGAATGGTCAGGCGATGTCTTTGTGTTCTACCAGTGTTCAATTCGGCAAAGCAATGGAACAGGCTGATTACATTCAGGCTGATGGTGAGTCGCTCGTCAAAGCTTCACGTTTTTTGAATAAGGGCGATGCTCTGCCTGAGCGTATCGCCACGACTGACTTCTTTCATGATGCTGCTGAGTATGCAGTAAAATACGGCTTAAAGTTTTATATGTTGGGCGCATCGGAAGAGATGAGCCTTGAAGCTGAAAAGAATATTCGCAAACAATACCCTGACCTACAGATTGTTGGCCGCCGGAATGGCTATTTCGACGAGGCGCAAGAAGAGAAAATCTGCAAAGAGATTGTAGCATCAGGCGCAGATGTTCTCTGGGTTGGAATGGGAAAGCCGAAAGAACAGCTCTTCTGTATTCGGAATAAAGAGCGATTGAAGGGTATTCCTTGGATCAAATCGTGTGGTGGACTTTTCGACTTCTTGTCCGGGCGTAACAAACGTGCTCCTCAGTGGATGCAGGATGCTGGTTTGGAGTGGGCGCATCGTACTCTGAGTGATCCCAAGCGCTTTCTTTGGCGTTATCTAACAACAAATATTCATACAATTTTTCTTCTGGTTTTAGGCTCGAAGGATCGAGGTGGTATATGACAATTGAAAATCTTATTAAATTTCCATCAAAGTTAATTATTCCTGGTGGTCAGGTTCCTAAAGGTCGAGTTAAAGTAAGCGGCGCAAAAAACTCTGGAACTCGACTCTTAGCTGCAGCCAGTTTGACTGACGAACGTGTTGTCCTGAGTAACTTTCCAACAAAATTAGTAGACGCACAACATAAACTTCGTTTTTTAGCGAACATAGGGTTTGATGTTCAGGTTGACTACGATCTGGAAGAAGTTCAGTTGCTTGGTGGAAGTATTCATTACGATAAGCTACCTGACTTTGGATATCCTATCCGCACAACATACTTATTGGCTGCTGCTCAATTATGTCGTAGTGGTATCGCTCGTATCCCTTACCCAGGCGGGTGTAAAATTGGTAGCAGAGGGTATGACCTCCATATTCTGGTGTGGGAAAAATTAGGTTGCACTGTTTCTGAACAACCAGAATACATCGAGATAAAAGGTAATCTAACTGGAGGTGTTATCGATTTCCCCAAATCGACAGTTGGAGGAACAGAGAATGCTCTGCTGTGTGCTTCGGTCGCTTCTGGAAAAACGATTATTCACAATGCCTATATAACCCCGGAAGTAACTGACCTTGTATCGATGTTACGAAGAATGGGTGCCGATATTACGATTGTTGGTAATAGTTATATTGAGGTAAATGGTAAGGGTGGGCTGTTAACTGGAACGCGTATGCCTGTCATGCCAGACCGAATTGAAGCACTTACATGGATTGTTATTGGTATTCTGACTGGAGGAGAAATTTTAATTGAGGATGTTCCATTTGAGCATATGGAAATACCTTTAATTCATCTGAAAGAAGCTGGCATAAATATATTTAGGAATGATAATAGTATTTATGTTAATCAAAACTGTTTAAAAGATGGCGGTATCCAACCATTTGAACTGGCGTGTGGAACACACCCTGGTGTGATCTCTGATATGCAGCCTTTTTATGTGTTATTGGCCTTACAAGCTTCAGGGAAGTCACGGATTTATGATTACCGCTACCCTAAACGTATTGGCTACGTTGATGAGTTATCCAAATTCTTCCCTAAATCATACAGTGCTGAAGAAGGATGTATCACTGTAGATGGTAATAAAGCCGGATATGCGGCAGTTGCTGAGTCGACCGATCTTCGTGGAAGCATGGCTGTAATGATGGCTGCTTTGCTCGTTGATGGTATGAGTACAATTAATGATGCTCATATGGCACTTCGAGGCTATAACGATCTTCTATCGAAGTTTAAGTCTCTAGGAATCAACGTCGAAGAAGTATACGAGTGAGCGTTATGAGCTTTAATTGGAGCAAGATCACTAGCGATATTTTGAAACTGACAAATGCTCGGGTTTCTTCCAGTATCGATTTATCTGCTATAAGCCGATGGAAGATTGGTGGTATTGCGCCCCTTGTCGTACATCCTCATTCAGAAGAATGTATCTCTGCAGTTATTCAATACTGTAATGACCATTCAGTTCCATTTCTTGTTATAGGAGATACCTCTAACCTTCTGTTTGATGACGCAGGCGTTAATGCTCTGATTATAAAAATCGGGAACGAAATGTCATCTAAACAGGTTATTGGGCGCTGTATTCATGTGCAAGCCGGAGCTTGGGTTCCGAGCCTTGCTCGTTTCTCAGCTGCTAAAGGCTTGTCAGGTTTGGAGCATACAGCAGGGATACCTGGTCGCTTAGGTGGGCTGATATGTATGAATGGTGGTAGCCAGAGAAAAGGCATTGGCGATAATTTGTTATCTGTCCGTGCTGTTCTACCTTCTGGGGAAGTCGTTGAATACGATAGAGACAGTTGTGAATTTTCTTATAGAAATTCCATATTCCTTAGTAATAAAGCGATTATCACTTCTGCAGTCATTGAGCTTGATACAGGTGATACTCAGTCGATAAGAAGAGCAATGCTCGAAATATTGAAAAGTAGAAGGCTGAAATTTCCTTTGAAGCAGCCAAACTGCGGCTCAGTATTTGCCAGTAATCCCGCGATGTATAAAGAAATCGGCCCCCCAGGATTTGCTATTGAAAAGCTCGGATTGAAAGGGTTCTCAATTGGTGGTGCGAAGATATCTGAGCATCATGCTAATTTTTTTGTGAATGATGGCCAAGCTAAGTCTAGTGATATGTGTGCCTTAATTAGTTATGTTCAAGAATGTATAAAAAACTCTACAGGTTATTATATGAAAGCGGAAGTCAGGTATGTGTCAGAAGATGGTAATACAACAGTTTTAGGATTAATGTAATGTTACCCAAGGTAAGTGTAATATCAGGCTATTATAATCGCGAGAGTCTGGTATCTAGAACAGTCGAAAGCCTTTTGGCTCAGTCCTACGAAAATTTAGAAATCATATTGTTTGATGATGCATCCACTGACGGAACATTTCAAAAGCTCAAAGAATATAAAGAAAATAATACGAATATAAGACTGATAAGGCATGAAAAGAATATAGGTTTTGTGCAAGGGCTTATTGATGCAATATCGACTACTGATTCTGAATATATAGCTATACAAAGCTCTGGTGATGTGTCATTACCATTAAGAATTGAGAAGCAAGTAAAATTGCTAGAAAAGCAGAGAGATGTATCAGTTGTAGGATGCTTTTACAAAAATATCATCGAATCAAGTGGCCTTCAGCGAAAGAGAACACCTAGTGCAAATGGGATGAGTAAGGAGGAGTTGTTGAGGGGTAATGTATACTCCCATGGAGAAGTGATGTTTCGAAGAAGTAGTTATGATCAGGCAGGTGGGTACAGAAAGCAGTTTAAATTCTGCCAGGACTATGACCTATGGCTTCGAATGATACAAGTTGGTAAATTAGCTACTGTTGAAGAAGAACTATTTCACAGATTCGTACAGTTTAGCGGTGTCTCTTATCTGCCTGAAAAGTCTGTTGCTCAGGCCAAGTATTCTTTTCTCGCAAGGTCTTTAGCAAACGGTAGTTTACCCGATTGTAGTTTGTTAGAGGTGGAAACTCAGGGTGTCGATACAATCGTTAGTGACTCGGCTATACAACGTAGAATATTTAGTAACAGTATCAGGGCAGTATTGTGGAGAGACTTTGAGGGAGCTATTGGATTTACAAAGTATTTTGATAGTGAAGTTGCTAAGCTACTCATTAGGTCATTAGTTTTTATTGGAAACACAATGCTAGGAAGAGGAGTCTTAAATATATGTCAGGGAGTTGTGGGTGTTAAAAGCTACAAATAGTTTCTTGGCTAAAGAGGTATCGGTTTTTTTATATAGCATCTCTTTGTTGCCGCTGTGGTGGATATTGGGTGTTGATTTCGTTGTGTATCATTTGGTGGCAATCTATTTTCTTTTTCGATTGCCAGCGATTTACAAGCCAGATGCTCCAGTAAAAGTCATATTGATACTCATGGTTTTTATATTATTGTTGTCGAACTTTATATCGTATCTGTTTTTTGATTTTGAACCATTTAGACATTTTTCTGCAATCAATAATGCTTCAGTCTTGCTAGTGGGGTATTGCTATTATTCTTTGTCTGATTTTTTTTTAAAGCGCGGTTTTGTTAGGCTTCCGGATATTCTGAGGGCTGGCTACTATATCGCTTTGGTATATATTGCTTTAGCAGTATTTCTATTTTATTTTGTGGTAAACGGCACCGGTGGTGAGGGAATGCGTGTGCCTACATTGTTTGGAATCATTACACCGGAAGCCCCGGGTTTGTTGGGGAAGTATCAAGAGGCAATACTTGTAAGTTCAAATTGGTTTATGGGAGATGCGACCCCTAGGCTGTTTATACTCGCGCCATATGCAACGGGTACTGCTCTCGTAGGGTGTATCTGTGCTTTCTGGGGGGCTGCGTACTTACATTCGAAAAATACCAGCAGTAAGTTGAGGTGGCTTTTCTTAATGTGTATGTTTATCGGAGTTATATTGACACTTTCCCGTGCAACGGTAACAGGTTATATCTTAGGAATTATGATTGTTGTATTTGCATCTATTTCGAAAAGGATGTTGGGTGTTTTGTTGCCTTTGATATTGATATTTATAATGTTGTCTGTGCCTTATTTGGTGGAGCTTTTTCAAGTTGGTCTTGAATCTAGACAGGGCTCAACCAATACACGAATGTTTTCATATCTTTTGTCGATAGATATTGTCCTTAAGGAAAACTTCCTGACTGGTATAGGAGTTAAGCCTAGATATGAGCATATGTTAATACCAGTTGGGTCTCATTCATCGTTTATTGGTCTGATGGTTCGAGGGGGCGGGGTGGCACTGATTATGGCTTTCTTTATGTTTGTGATACTACCAATAGCAAAATGCTATTCAATATATGTAAGTAGGCTAAAAGATAGTTCGCTAGATCAAGTGCCTCTATATTTAATTGGGTGTTATATCTGTTGTCTATTGTTTCTTGTGTTTCAGGATATTGATGCATACCCTTCACTTTGTATGCTGGTTTTTGTTACTCTTGCGATGATATTTTTCTCTGCAGGCTCTATAGACAGAACCAAAGAGGCCGATGGTGTTTGATTATATATTGGTTGTCTTCTCAAGATTTGTTGCTAGGGGCGGGGCTTTTTTAACCTTAGCCGTCTTGGCTCTTGCTATGTCTCCTACTGACGTTGGTGAGTATGGTCTATTGACAGTTTCTGTATTCTTTGTAGCTCTTTTATCTAACTTGGGGGTAAGGCATGCAATAGGATATTCAGTAGGTAAAAAAAATATATCAATTTCCTCGGCTTTCAATAAGTTGGCAACATTTTGGGTTGTAATGACGGTTGTGATTGCTGTGATTTTTACACTGCTTTCAAGGTTGTTCGAGATGTATGTTGTCCCCGAGCAATATTATATTTATTTTGTTGTTTCTGTATCATCGGTGTTGTTGGTGAACCTTCTACAGGGGCTTCTATTGGGGCAAGGGGATATAAAGCTTTTTGGCCTGTCTGAGGCTGCACCGCGTAATATTACACTTGTTATCGTGTTGTTGCTCTGGGGGTTGGATTTTATCAGTGTGAAGCTTGCAATATCTGTATTTTCTATAAGTTATTTGTTTTCGGCTCTATTGATAATTCGTAATATTCGAGTTAAGGATAATGTGCAATATAGGCCTAACTTCCCTAGTGGGGAAATGTTTGCTTATGGATTTCCATTTTCACTTTCAGTGGCTCTGGTTACGGCTTATCCCGTTATAGTATTGCATTATATAGAAGCTAAATTTTCGACTGGCTATGTTGGGTATTTTTTCTTTGCTTATAAAATTGTAGAAATATTTAGTGAAATATCTTCATCTATAGGGTTTGTTGCTTTCTCTAAGGGTGTTAAAAAAGAAACTATATCCGATGGAATGGGATACTCTATAAAGATTGCAAAAAGTATTATGTATCTAATGCTCTTAGGTTCTGTTGTTGTCCTGACTGCTAGTTTGGCCTTAGAGGCTTTTAGTGATGTTAACGATGAGATTGTTTTTGATATCCTAGCAACTCTAGGTCTTTCTCTACCCTTTATAGGATATTCCAAGACAATCTCTCCCGCGCTTGCGGCTCAGAATAAGGTTTATGTAAGTGTGCTAGCTAATACGATTGGGGTTAGTGTGGTGGTAATGCTGCTTTATATCTTTACTCCTGAAGATTTAGTTGACGTCTCTTTTATAGTTCTTTTAGGTAGGTTCGGGGCGTTTTTAGTTTTTGTTAAATATCTGGCTAATGACTCAAGAATTTCAGATTTATTAATTATGAGTAGGGGAGAAATAAAAACTACTATTAATGCAGCTTTTAATATTTGGGGTAAGAGAAGCTATCGTGAGTAAAAGAAAAATTGTGACAGAGATTCAGGGGCTACGCACGCTCGCAGCACTGATGATGGCCATCTATTATATATGGTTTCAGCGAGTATTGGGTGGGGTTGACGTTTTTTTTGTGGTAGCTGCATTTTTTATGTCTCTGTCTCTAATGAAGCATGATTCGTTAAAGCCTAAGCATGTGATCGATTATTACATGAATACTTTCAGAAGAGTATTCCCCAATACAACTGTTGTTGTAATCTTTAGTTTGCTTGGGCTTATCATTATCTCTCCCGAAGGAATATGGAAAGGAGAATACCAGTGAATCGCCGATTTACGTCATTTTTATATCGAAATACTTTTCTTCCCTTTAAATCAGAAATTAAAGCAATGATTAATCGAATAAGATAAATGCTTGTATCCGTTATTCTCGCGGGCGGCTCGGGTAGCCGCCTTTGGCCTTTGTCCCACGAAGGCTACCCCAAGCAATTTCTCTCCCTCGGCGGAGAGTCTTCGATGTTGCAACAAACCCTCGGGCGGGTAAACAACCTTGCCTATGGAGTGAGTATTGTGGTTTGTAATGATGAGCATCGGTTTATCGTTGCAGAGCAACTTCGTGGAAATACCAATGCCACTATTCTGATAGAGCCGGAAGGTAGGAACACTGCACCTTCTATTGCGCTGGCTGCATTTCAGCTACTCAAACAACATCCAGAAAAAGCCCCTGTTATGTTGGTGTTACCGGCAGACCATAAGTTGGATGATGTGGCAGTTTTTGAAGCTTCTGTCAGAGCCACGCTGCCGGCTGTGGAGGCCGGTAAGTTCGGAACCTTAGGTGTTTCCCCGGATTCTCCTCATACGGGCTATGGCTATATAAAGACCGGAGAAGCGATTTCAGAATCCGTCTTTGTCGCTGATCGTTTTGTTGAAAAGCCCAATTCAGAATTAGCACAATACTATATTGATCAAGGGTCAACTTCGGCTTCAGGTGAAGGTTCATGGTTGTGGAACAGCGGTATTTTTCTGATTCGTGCTGATCGGTATCTTGAGGAGTTAAAACGCTGTCAGGCGAGCATGTATGACGCGTGCAAACAGGCGGTTGAATTGCAAAAGACCGATCTCGACTTTATTCGTATCGATGCTGCTGCTTTTGCACAGTGCCCCGAAAACTCCATCGATTATGCTTTGATGGAATCACTGGCCACTGAAGGGCAGGTTGTTGTCAGCAGGCTAGAAAGCGGCTGGAGTGATATTGGCAGCTGGTCATCTCTTGCAGAGCAATACGATGCTGATGCCAGCAACAATGTTGTTATTGGCAATTCACAAGGTCTGCAGACAATTTTCGAAGACAGTCGTAACACCATTGTGTGTGGCAATGAGCGCCTTGTTGCAACGTTAGGCATCGACAATCTGATTATTGCAGATACGGCTGACGCTCTATTGGTTGCCCGTCGTGATCAGGATCAGAATATAAGACACCTTGTTGAGAAGCTAAAACACGGCCGTCGCGAGGGCGCTGCGAATCAAGGTGTTATGCAACAAAAAATCAGCCATCGTCCATGGGGCTACTACGATGTGGTGACTTATGGTAATGGCTATAAAGTTAAAAAAATCTGCGTAAATGCGGGAGCAAGCCTGTCGCTTCAGCGGCATCAGTACCGTGCTGAGCACTGGGTTGTGGTTTCCGGTTTTGCTCAGGTGACCCGAGGATCGGAAACGTACAGGGTCAAACAAAACGAATCCACTTATATATCACCCATGGAGATTCATAAGCTGGAGAATACTGGTAGTGAGCCGTTGGTTATTATTGAAGTGCAAACTGGCAGCTATCTCGAGGAAGATGATATTGAGCGCTTAGAAGATCGTTACGGCCGAGAAGGCCGTTAAGCATCTTTCAATCTTGCTATCTATCTATGTATGAGAAATAGGCTGTTTAATGCGTTGACTGTTATACCATCGTCTTTTATCTGACTTAGTGCAGTGGTATCGTTAGCGCCGGTTTTTATATGGTCAGAGCTGAATCATAATCAGCTGTTTTAAGGAATAGTGAGTATCAAGATGAAGATTACCGTTGCAGGGACCGGGTACGTTGGGTTGTCCAACGCGATGTTACTGGCGCAACATAATGATGTGGTTGCTTTGGATATCGACGAGCGCAAGGTCGCGCTGTTAAATGAGCGGCAGTCTCCGATTGTCGATGCCGAAATTGAACAGTTTCTCCGTCGCGATGACCTGAGCTTTCGTGCCACCCTGGATAAGGCGGAGGCTTATAAAGATGCCAACTTTGTCATTATTGCTACTCCAACCGATTACGATGTAGAAACCAACTACTTTAATACCTCCAGTGTTGAAGCCGTTATTCGTGACGTGATGAGCCATAATCCGGATGCAGTAATGGTGATTAAATCCACCATCCCGGTTGGCTTTACTCGCCGTATAAAAGAAGAAATGGGTTCAGACAACATTATTTTCTCGCCTGAATTCCTGCGTGAAGGTAAGGCACTTTACGATAATCTGTATCCGTCACGTATTATCGTCGGTGAAGACAGCCAGCGTGCACGTGAGTTTGCAGCCTTACTGGCTCAGGGTGCGATTAAAGAAGACATTGCTCAGCTGTTTGTTGAATCGACTGAAGCGGAAGCGGTTAAGCTGTTTTCCAATACGTATCTGGCGATGCGTGTTGCTTACTTTAACGAACTCGACAGTTATGCCGAAGTTAATGGTTTAAATACCCGTCAAATTATTGAGGGTGTTGGCCTGGACCCTCGTATCGGTGATCACTACAACAACCCGTCGTTCGGCTACGGTGGTTACTGTTTGCCAAAAGATACCAAGCAGTTATTAGCCAACTTCCGCGAGGTACCAAGCAATATGGTGCGCGCCATCGTTGACGCGAATACCACTCGCAAGGACTTTGTCGCCGATTCCATCATTGCCCGAGGACCCAAAGTGGTCGGCGTTTATCGTTTGGTAATGAAGTCTGGCTCCGATAACTTCCGGGCTTCTGCAATTCAGGGAATTATGAAGCGTATAAAGGCTAAAGGTATTGAAGTTGTCATTTATGAACCAACCATGGATGACGATGAGTTCTTCCGTTCCCGTGTTGAACGTGATTTGAATAATTTCAAAGCCGAAGCGGACGTTATTATCGCCAATCGTATGGCAGACGAGCTGCAGGACGTGGAAGATAAAGTCTACACGCGCGATTTGTTCGGTAGCGATTGATAGTTCGATCTGTTTTGCAGTGAATTGATGAAAAAGTGGCCAGTATGGCCACTTTTTTTATGGGTCATAGAGAAAACAGCAGCGCGATATGACTTAATACGACAAACACTGGTGAAGTGGAAATTCTTGTGGTAGTTTTGCGCGCCTTCACCACACAGCTCAAACAGGGATGACGTGATGTCACAACATGGAATGATTCGCTCACGGCAGGGCAGCTTCGCCGCGGGTTATCGCCTGATCGATCTTACTATTATTCTGGCCAGCCTGGCTGTTGCTGCTGGTTTGTACGGAATTACTCTGAACTCCATGTATCTATCCGCGGTATTAATCGCGGCGGTTACCTTTTATCTGATGGCCGAGTCGTTTGGTATCTATGGCTCCTGGCGGGCTGTATCTGCTACCAGAATGTTAATTGCAGCAGCCGGATCGTGGGTCGCTGCTTGTTTGTTGCTGGTGTTAATCGGTTTTTTTGCCAAGGTGGGTGAAAGCTTTTCGCGGGTGGTGATGGGCAGTTGGATGTTGGCTACGCTGTTGATTTTGTGTGGCTGGCGGCTCGGTTTTCGTAAGGTGCTGCAAATCATGCGGCTACGCGGTCACAACAGTCGTCGCGCGGCAATCGTCGGGTTAAACGAAAACGCCATGCGTCTGCGTAGTCAGTTAAACGATCATCCTGAGTTGGGAATTCGGTTTGATGGTTTCTTCGATGATCGCAGCCACGAACGTTTCAGTGAAGATTACCCCGAAGAGAGGCTGGAAGGCACCATTCAAACATTGCTTGATCGCACAAAATCAGGCGAATACGATCTGATTTTTATCGCATTGCCGTTAAAAGCACAAAAGCGTATCGCACAGATTCTGGAGCGCTGCGGCGATACCACAGCCAATGTGCATCTGATACCGGATTTCTTTACTTATAATCTTATTAACGCTCGGTTGGGTGCTGTTGGCAATGTACAGACAATCAGTATCTACGATACCCCGATTTTTGGTTTTAATGACGTATTAAAGCGCTTATTTGATATTGTTTTCTCCTTTAGTGTGCTGGCTCTGATTGCAATCCCGATGTTGATGATTGCAGCCGCTGTGAAGTTTACCTCCCGTGGCCCGGTTATTTTCAAGCAATATCGATATGGGCTGGATGGTCGTAAAATTCATGTGTGGAAGTTCCGTAGTATGACGGTGATGGACAACGGCGATAAGGTTGTGCAGGCGAAGAAAGGCGATGCTCGTATCACCGCGGTTGGTGCTTTTATTCGTAAAACCTCACTGGATGAACTGCCACAGTTTATTAATGTGTTGCAGGGCAGTATGTCGGTTGTTGGTCCACGCCCCCATGCGGTTGCTCACAACGAGGAATACCGCAAGCTGATTCCGTATTATATGTTGCGACATAAAGTGAAGCCGGGCATCACCGGCTGGGCGCAGATAAATGGCTACCGCGGCGAGACGGATACCCTGGATAAGATGGAAGGGCGTGTAGATTACGATCTGGATTATATCCGTAACTGGTCTTTGTGGATGGACATTAAAATAGTGTTCATGACGGTATTTAAAGGCTTTACCGGCAGTAATGTACATTAATAAACGTTACTGGCCGTTTTTCAGTTACGCGCTGATTTTACTTTGCCTGAGTGTCTGTAAGTCTGTTGTCATATTTACCCCATATATTTTGTCACTGGAAAAGCTGATGGGCGGGGATAAGTGGTTGCATTTTTGGCTGGCGATGCCATTACCACCATTACTTTTGTGGGCAACAGCCACGTGCAGGATTCCTTTAATACACCGCTTGTTTTTGTCACTGGTGTTGCTTTCGTTGGCAATTGTAAGCGATGAAGTACTGCAATTCTGGCTCAGTCATCGTCATTTCGACTGGCTAGATAGCCTTTATGGGATTGCCGGAATTGTCGGCGGTGGTCTGATTTACCTGATACTGGTCAGATTAAAGTATTAATATGATCTGAGATTGCTCGCTTAGGAAAAAAAAACGTTTTTCCCCGGGATTTTGGGGGTGACAAGGGATTACGCCGTAGCTAGTATAGCGGCCAAATTTAAATTTGATTTTAATTAGGGGACTACTATGAAAGCCTGGAAGCTGGCACCTCTCGCTGCTGCTCTGACTAGCGCATCTGCATTTGCTGTTGAACCTGTAGGCATGGGGTTGGGTAACGGAGTTACATTTTTGCCGAGTGTTGATGTAACTGTTTCTAACAACGACAACATCTACCTGCAATCTGGCGGTAAAGAAGTAGATTCTACTATTACGCGTATTGCTCCGGCGCTTGGCCTGACGGGCGACATGGGTAAAGTAAACTGGCAAGCAAATTACCGTGCTGAGCAGGGTGTATTCAGCAACGACGAAGACGATGACTACCTGGATCAGAAAATCGATGTTGCTGCGGGCTTTGCCATTAACAGCCGTAACGAAATCGATGTAAAAGCTGCTTTTAATGCTGATCATGATAACCGTGGCGCGGGTACTACCGAAGGTGACGCCGCTCTGTCGGTTGTTGATCCGGATGAATTTGAAGAAACAACCGCGGGTCTGAAGTATACCTTTGGTGCTGATTCTTCTTTCGCTAACATCGAAGTGGAAGCGGACAGCTACCAAAAGCGTTATACCAACAACAAGGTTGATAAAGACGGAAATGCTACCGGTATCGAGAGTCGTGATCACAATAAAATGACTGGCTCCGCTGCTCTGAAGCTGAACCTGAGCCCGGCGACCAAAGCGCTGCTGGAGCTTTCGCAGAGCACCGTAAGCTATGAAGAAGATTCCGCTGACAAGCGTGAAGGTGACATCTTGAAAGTGCTGGTAGGTGCAAGCTGGGACATCACAGGTAAGACCTCCGGTGAGTTCAAAATTGGTAGCGCTAACCGTGATTTCAAAAACTCTGACGTTGAATCAAATACACGTCTGAGCTGGAGCGGTAACGTTAGCTGGAGCCCGCTGACTTATTCAACGCTGACACTGAGCACCTCTCAGAACAACAACGAAACCAATGGCGCGGGTAATTACATTGCCAACACCAATACCGTTGCAAACTGGAACCACACCTTCTCTACTTTCATTTCTGCGGGTGTTGAAGCATCTCGTGCTTCTGATGAGTACGTGGGTGACGATTCGGTAAGTGGCGCTGCGCGTAAAGATGAAACCATCTCGTACGGTGTGAACGTAACCTACTCTCCAAAAACCTGGGTAGATATTAAAGCTTCCCTGAAGCAGTCTGATCGTGATTCGAACGACAACACGCTGGACTACGACTCTCAGGTAGTAAACTTAGGTGTTACTTTAGCATTATAATTTAACGCTTAGTTCACTTATAATAAGCGGCCTGACAAGGCCCGGAATAAAGAGCAAGCAATTTGCTGGCAGAGTTCGCTCTGTTTTATTTCGGATGTTGTCGGGCCGTTTTTTATGTGGCGTTAATCAGTGCCATTGACAGTGCGTAAGTGTTACAGGATGTCCGCATGTTTCGTTTTATCAGCTGCTTGCTGCTTGTTTGTTTGTCTCTTTTCTCCTCTGCTGAAATCAATCGCTATCGTTTAGGCGCCGGTGACCTGATCAACATCAGTGTTTATGACGAAAAAGATCTGACTCTGGAAGTTCGTATCGGGTTGTCCGGACAGATTTCTTACCCGTTACTGGGGGATGTTGTGGTGTCGGGTTTGAGTCCAAAGGAATTGGAACAAAAACTGACCGCAGGTTTAAAAGGCCCTTATCTGATTGATCCAAGTGTGACCGTGTCGATCGTTGAATATCGTCCGTTTTATGTTACCGGTGAAGTTAAAAAGCCAGGTAGTTATGCGTTTCACCCAGGTTTAACCGTTGAGCGTGCCATTTCTATTGCCGGTGGCTTCACGGAAAGGGCGTCTAAACGCAGTATTTACGTAAAGCACGATGAGCGTAAACAATCATACGACTTAAATCAGCCTGATACAGACAACAATTCAGAGCGTGAAGAAAAGGAATCGGTTGAAATCTACGATGTAGTTCAGCCTGGAGATGTAATCACTGTTGAACAGAGCTTCTTCTGATAGTGATTAATGATGGGAAATAAAGCGAAGTACCAGACTATGAATGATTCATCCGTTGAAGTGATCGACCTCAGTTATTATTGGCATGTTGTGCGCCGTCAGCTGAAAATGATCATTGCTTTGTCGATTATCGCCACGCTGATTGCAGTATTGGTGGTGTTGTCGATGACGCCGAAATATAAGGCTACCACGACAATACTGATTGAAGCCGAAGAGGCTAAAGTTCTGTCGATTGAAGAGGTTTACGGTTTATCCAGTAAGTCTTCCGAGTACTTTCTGACTCAGTTTGAAATATTAAAATCACGTGAGATGGCCAAACGTGTGGTCGACAAACTTGGCCTGGCTAACAAGCCGGAATTTAATCCATTTCACCCTTCGATCAAGAAAGGTTTTAGTCTGAAAGCACTGATCTTCGGTGAAGGTGAAACCCCCACTGAGAAACAGATTCAGGATGCCACCATTGATAACTTCTGGAGTGCAATCAGTGTGTCACCGGTGCGTAAAACCCAGTTGGTTAAAGTATCGGTTGAAACGGAAGACAAAGCGCTTGCCCCGATTGCTGCCAATACGGTTGCTCAGGCGTATATCGAAAGTCAGCTAGAGGCCAAAGTGGGCGTTACCCAACAAGCCGCAGACTGGTTGGGAGATCGTTTAGGTGGTTTAAAAACCAAACTGGAGAACTCTGAACGTGAACTTCAGGACTTCCGCGAGAAAAACAATCTGATCGATATCAAGGGCGGTAATACTTTGTATGCGAAAGAACTGGATCAGATTACTGAAAAGTTAGTGGATTCCCGTAACAACCGCCTGAATATTGAGGGGACTTATACCCAGCTACAGAATATTAAACAGCTAAGTTATGAAAACCTCAGCTCTTTGCCGGTGATTCTGAAAAACCCGTTAATCGTTAAATTACGGCAAAACGAATCCACTGCTGAGCTAAAGGTTTCGGAACTCAGCAAACGTTATGGCCCTAAGCACCCGCGTATGATAGCGGCCCAGTCAGACCTGGATGCGGTACGTGAGTCAGTATTAACTCAGATGAAGCGTTTGGCATCCGGTATTAAGCAGGATTATCAGGTCGCTAAAACCCAGGAGCGTTCACTGGAAAAAGCGTTAAACGAAGTTAAGAAAAAAATTCAGAGTTTAAACCGCACTGAGTTTGAATTGAGTGAATACACTCGTGAGGTTAAAGCTAACCGCTCTTTGTATAATGCTTTCTTCAAGCGCATTCGTGAAACGTCGGAAACCGGTGATCTGCAAACAGCCAATGCGCGGATTGTTGATCCGGCAGTTTTACCAGAGAAGCCTTTTAAGCCTAAAAAGTCACTGATTGTCGCGTTAGTGATGGTCATGAGCGTGATGTTTGGCATCGCTCTGGCTTTCTTACGTGACGCGCTGGATGCCACGGTAAAAAATGCTGAAGATGTGGACCGTAAACTGGGTTTCGCTATGTTAGGCCTGGTGCCGATGATGAAACGAGAAAAAGATCTGCCGGATACGCCTGAAAATGCCATGGCAAGAGCGTTTGCGCATAACGGTACTCATGGATTTAAAGAATCAGTACGTACTCTGAGAACCAGTTTAACGCTGGCATCGCTTGAAAGTCCGGCTCAGGTATTATTGTTTACTTCCTCTGTACCGGCAGAAGGTAAAACCACAACATCATTAAATTTGGCGGCCGCTTATGGCCAGATGGAAAAAGTACTGCTGATTGATGCCGATATGCGGCGTCCAACAGTTGCCAAGCAACTTCGTTTACCATCCGGCAGTAAAGGCTTATCGAATGCTGTAGCGAATCCGGAAATATTGGATGAATGCATTTATTCATTGGACGATATGAAGGTTGATGTGATTCCGGCTGGTTTTATTCCACCTAATCCTCTGGAGTTATTGTCGTCGAAAAACTTTGCCGGTTTGCTGGAAACACTGAAGGGACGGTATCAGCGTATTATTATTGACTCTGCTCCGATGCAGGCGGTAAGTGATGCACTTTACTTGTCGACTCTGACTGATGGCGTGGTGTATGTCATCAAGTCCGATTCAACCAAAGACAAGCTGATCAAAGGTGGTCTTGGTCGGTTGGATGATTCGAATGCCCGCATTCTTGGTGTTGTTCTGAACCAGGTAGACGTTGATAAAGAAGCGAAGTACGGCGGCCATTACGGCGGTTATTACGATACCTATGAATATAAAGCGAGCAGTTAACGTTAATCGCTTGTTACAAGCGGTGGTTGCGGTGCTTTTTGTTGCTACGATACAGGTATTTTTGGTGTCGGCATTGGTAGCTATTGGTAAACAACAAACAGTGACGACCAGCGATAATCACTGGTTGAGACTGGCTGATTTATTATCATTTTCTGACCCGGAAGCGGTTACCGCACTGGGAACTTATCAGCGGGAACAAGCGCTGCTGTCAGAGGGTGAGAAGCGTACTCTTTTATTGCAGCAGTCATTGCAGAATTGGCAGCGAGCTGTCAAATCCCGACCATTGTGGCCGTATCATCATTTAAATGCGTTACACGTTGAAGTGATGCTGAATAAGCCCGCTGCGGATATTCAGCAAACGATCGACACGGTTATCAAACAGACCCCGAATGAACGGGGCATGGACAAATATCTGATTGAGTTGGCCGTGTTTTCGTGGGCAAAATTAACACGTGATCAACGACGCTGGATCAGTGATCGTTTAGATAGGCTGAGTGCCGGGGAATTAAGATACGTGCTGCAAGCTGCAGAACGTATGAATCGCAAAACACTGATTTGTGTGCATCTTCCGATTAAAAAGTCGCGTCGTTATTGTAAGTAACCCACAGAGACGATTCCGCTTTATCGCTATAACCGGATACAGTCAGTCACTGGGTAGCCGGACGCTGGTTACATCGGCTTATTATTTTATGCGTTCTGATAGGAGCTGTGGTCCAAGGTCGTGATTACACGACCTCGGAGCGATTGGTTTACGATTATTGCAACAGAGCCGGATTGCTGTCCTCAAGTTTTGGGCATTCGCCCGCTTCACCGAGCTCTACTTCCCAGGGCGGGTTGGGTCGAACACTTTCAATCACAAAATCTACAAAGCTCCGGACTTTAGCCGATAGGTGACGATTGCTTGGGTAAAGAGCATGAATGGGATTGGCTTCGAACGGCCAGTCACACAGCACGGGTACCAGGTTATCGGAACGAATTGCAGACGCTGCAATGAGCATTGGCAGGGGGGCGATACCCACACCAGACAGTGCCAGGGTGTAGAGGCTGGCAAAGTCATTAACCTGAAGTCTTGGTTTTACCTGCGCAGTGAATTCTTCTTCGTTCGGGCCAACCAGTGACCAGCTGTTCCATTCTGGTGAACTCAATAAGGTATGATTTGCCAGATCGGATGGGTGTTGTGGCGAACCATGGCGGGCAATGTAATCCGGGCTGGCACACAGCAGGCCGCGAACGTCACCGAGGTGGCGACCAATCAGCGAGGAATCTTCCAGTTGACCAATGCGGAACGCAATATCAATACCTTCCTGTACCAGATCCAGTCTTTGATCAGACAATACCAGATCAATCGAAACCTGCGGATGTTGCTCCATATATTCGGCAACCAGGCTGCTTAACACCGTGGAGCCAAACAGAACCGGCGCCGTGATACGCAGTGTGCCGGTTGGTGTACTTTGCATCTGGGTGACGGCGATGTTGGCTTCTTCGATTTCGCTCAGGATGCGGGCGCAGTGGTTGTAATAAGCATTGCCGGTATCGGTAAGACGTAGGCTACGGGTTGTGCGCTGAATAAGACGAATACCCAGACGCTCTTCCAGTTGAGTGATCTTGCGGCTGACAGTGGACTTTGGCAGCCCCAGGTTTTTTGCCGCGCCGGTAAAGCTTCCGGCTTCTACGACATGAACGAAAATCGCCATTTCGTTCAGATCGAACTCTTCACGTTTACCAATTAACATCGACTGCTCTCCAGATAGCAAAATGTGAGGTATGAGTCACAGTATGGGGTTACTTTCGGAGATTTAAAGCTTTTTGGAACAATTTGCCTTAAAAATACCCGATTGATCCATGATTCCGGCACGATCACCGTGTCGATGGTTTCACATCGGGTATCCGGTTGCTGTGGTTATGATGGTTACAACGGTAACCATCACAACCTGTTTACAGCTTCGCCTTAATACCAAATGACACGATTGTGGGCAGATCAGTCACTTCCTCGCGGTTACTGAAGTCAGCGCCTTCGTACTCGTAATCTACGACATTGCTGCGACCGTAAAGGTTAAGAATCTCTGCATAAAAATCCATCTCCCAGGTTTTAAAGATATACGTACGGTCGGCACGCACATCCAGCTTGTGATAAGCCGGTAAGCGTTCGGAATTGGTTTTGCCGTAGACCGGGTTATACAACTCTGGGTCGTTTGTATCTTGTTCTGCCCGCAGCAGCGGGGTGATTAGCTGACCACTCTGGTAGCGCCATTTAAAGCCGACTTGCCAGTGCTTGCTGAACTGGTAGTTTGCCACCATATTGACGATCACTGGCTGATCGTAGTTATAACGGAAGTCTTCATTGGTCAGTTGATCCTTACGCTCAGTGCGTGAGTAAGCAGCAGACAGCCAGCCATACCATTTGTCGGTCAGATTCTTATTAATGAAGAATTCCATTCCCCAGGCCGCACCATCAGCATCGTTGGTGTAGCGCGGGAGTGCGTTATAAGCCGTTTTATCGGCTTCGTTGTTCAGGTCGTAGCCATAAAAGTCCGGATCTGGACGGGAAATAATGATGTCATCCAGTTTTTTGTAATAGGCTTCAACTTTCCATAGCAGATCATCAGCGATTTCATTTTCGATACCGATTTCATAGTGGTCTGCGGTTGGTTGTTTCAAATTACGGTTACCAAACTCCGGTGTGTAGGAACCAAAGTTATCCGGCAAAATATGGTACTGACCGTAGCCTGAGGTGAAGGCCCAGTTTTCCCGGAATTCCCAGCGGCTGTTCAGTTTGGGTTCGGTGAAATCCTGATTGGTGTAGTCGTCACTGGAAACCAACACGCCCGGTGTTAAGGTCCAGGTTGGTGTGACCGACCAGACATCGGCAACGCTCGCATACCAGGTGGTGACCACCGGTTTGCCTTTTCCTTTGATGGTTTCAGTACCATCGATAATACGACAATCCGGATCAAACTCGTCGCACGGCGGCGCATTGAATTGGCCGTTGTAACCGATATGGGCTTCTTTTAATTGCAATCCCCATTGCAGCTCATGTTCAAAATTAATCGGATAGCTGAATTGTGAACGCAGATGGTAAGAATTCACTTTTACATCGATACGGTTTTCCTGACCGATGCCGAAACCAAATTTTTCTTCCAGTTGTGAGAAACCAATTTTGTGGGTCAGACCAGAATCGTAGAGTTTGTCCCAAACCAGACCTTGAGTATTAAAGAAGGCTTTATAACGCAGGCCACCCTCAAGCCCGGGGTCCTGCAGTACTGCATCGGAATCCTCGTCGAATAAAATTCCGCCTTTGTCTTGTGCACCAATCACCTGAAATGTCAGGTTTTCGTTGTTGCTGATGCGCCAGGTGTATTTACCCTGGTAATCATAAAACTCGGGAACCTGAGTGAACTCAAAATCTTCATCGTCGAGAAAGTTTTCAATGTAGTACTGGAATAAACTCTGACGGGCAGAAAAATAAAACGCCTGATTATCGGTTACCTGATTTTCGACAAAAATACCGGCTTTTAACAGGCTGAAGTCAATGATCGTCTGATCTCTGTCCTGGTAAGGCAGGCGTGAGTCAGCGTCAATCACCGCCCCGGTGGCGTTGTTATATTCGGGACCAAAAGCCGCAGCTTCAAGTTTAAAGTCTTTAACGACGTTATCGTTCAGGATACTGCTGCCGTCCTGGTGGAAAATATAACCCACTGGCAGGAAGTCGATGATGTATGCGTTATCTGCCGGTGATGAACCACGTACGGCTGGCTCAGAGCGACGACCGCTGGCGAATACGACACCGGGTAAACTCTCGATGGCGCGCAGTGGATCATTACCTGAACCGGGTACGCGCAGAAGTTTGTCCGTCGATATCTCGGCCAGTGGCGCATCATCGCCTTGCACTCTGACACTATCCAGTTCTACAGCGTCTGTTTTTCCATTGCCGGGCTCAGTCTCTGCTGAAGCCAAAAATGGCGAGAGCGCTAACAAGCCAGCGACCGTTGTTTGTAATATCCGTTGAGATGACATTAGGCGTTCCATGAGATTTCCCTGAAGAAGCTATTTTGCCTGTAATTGTGTCTTATGTTTATTAACTGCAGCTGAATTTTCGGTTTATCGTTGTTACTTGTCATCGAAATAGCGGTAGCGGATATCCACTTGCTGTCCTTTCTGCTTATTATCCTGAAGATTGCTCAGACCACGATAACGCAGCAATCGCCTGGTTGAGCGCTGGTAATCGAGTTGAATCGGGTCGAGTAGCCAGGATAACAGGGAAGAGCGCAGAGTCATGGTAATTTTCAGCGGTTGCTGCAAGCGTTCTGGATTGCTGGCTTCGACCTCAAAGTTGACGCTGGTTTGGCGGGCAACGGAAGCAAAGCTGAACGGCACGGTTTGACCTTTCAGTAATGCATCCCAGTGTTTTCGGATAAAGTCATCAAAGCCGGCATCAATCACCAGCTCGTAATCGGCGTCATTGATCATACGGCTCTCACTGGCTCCATCTTCCTTCAACGTCAGGCGCCAGCCATCCGTCAGCTGTTCTGCTTGCTCGGCATAGTTGTGACGCAGGTCTTTGAGGATAAAATCTGGTTGGGTTGCCAGACCGCGATACTGATTGGTTTTTTCTGCAATCAGTTCGCCATCCGCTGAAAAGTACTCGACCCGGCGACTAATCGGGGTAACGCTACCGTCGTTATTACGACGCTGACTCAGGCTGTGCTGTTCCCGGTACAGCAATTTATCAGGTTGTTCCAGATCGTAAGCTTCACCGATGTAATCAACAGACTGTGTTTCTGCCCAAGCAACATTGACTGTTAATGCCGACAGGGTGAAGGCTGCTATTCCTGACAGCGTGCGGAAGTTTATTCGAATCCGATTATCGTCGAACGACCTCATTATGTTGCTCCGTGGTTACATCGTAGTGTGGGTATCACAATGTTTGACCACGCTGCTGTTGATTTGGTTGCGCAGATACCCAAATCAGTAACGCTGCCCAAAACAGACTGATGGCAATCAAAGCTGCAGATGATGCCTCTACGGCACCAAATTTACTGCCAAGAAAATAACTCCAGGGTGCACCGGCAGCACCAAATAATGCAGCAATCCAATAGCGTTTCAGAAGCCCGGCGAGTGAATGGCGCAAGGTTGTAGCAAACGCCAGCCATAACGCCATTAACCAAAACGGGATAACAAACGATGAATGTTGTGGAAAAGACAACCAGCCCAGATGAAATAACAGGGTGTCGAAGCCAATACCAACCGAGATGACCGGCAGGATCAGGCGGAACTCGTACTGTAAATCAGCCCGATCGACCACCCAACCGACATGCACAATCGCCAGCAGGATTAAACTTGCCAGCGCCCAGCTATCACCACCAATCACACAAGCTACCCAACACAGTTGAAACAGCACGGCATTGGCCAGAATCTTGGGCCAGTGATTGCCTTTGGTTGCGGCTGTCATTGTTTCTGAGACCACGGTGTGGTCTGACGTAGCCTGCGAGGTAGAGGTCGGGGTATGCATATCAAGGCTCCCGGATCTCAGCTGCCAATGGCTGAGCAGACTCACCAGCCAGCACTGAATCTGCAACATTTCCCAGTACCGGTTTGCGACGGTTATAAGGTTTGGCAAACATCAGTTGTACGTCACCAATAACCCGTTCGGCAAAGCCGCCTTCGCAATAGGCAAAATAGAAGTCCCATAAACGGATAAAGGTATCGTCGTAGCCCAGTGCTTTGATTTGCTGTTCATTACTGAGGAAACGCTTACGCCATTCTGCCAGAGTGCGGGCATAGTGGGGTGTGATGTCTTCCATATGCGTCATTTTCATATCCGAAGCCTGAGTTACAGCGCTTTGTATTGCGGTGACGCAGGGAATAAAACTGCCGGGGAAAATGTAGCGTTTGATGAAATCGACTTCGGTTTTGGCTTGTTCATAGCGCTGGTCATCGATTGTAATGGCCTGGATTAAAGCCACACCGTCGGTTTTTAGCAGTGCGCTGCAAGCATCAATATAAGTGTTGAGGTAGTGATAGCCCACCGCTTCAATCATTTCGATCGAGACCAGCTTGTCGAATTGTCCGGCGCGTTCACTGGCTAATAGACGGTAGTCTTGTTTTAGCAGCGTAATTCTATCTTCCAGCCCCTGTTCTTTGACTTTGTTTTCCGCCCAGGCGTACTGCTCATCGGATATGGTTGTAGTGGTTACGCGACAGCCATAGTGTTTAGCCGCATGAATCGCCATGGAACCCCAACCGGTTCCAATTTCCACCAGATGGTCTTCCGGTTTCAGGTCCAGTTTCTGGCAAATACGATCCAGCTTGTAAACCGACGCCTGCTCCATGGTGGCGTCTTCACTGGGGAATATGCCGCTGGAGTACATCATGGTTGGATCAAGGAATAATTCGAACATATCGTTGCCCAGGTCGTAGTGAGCCGCGATATTTCGCTTGGAGCCTTTTTCGGTATTTTTATTCAGCTGGTGAAAAAACTTCAGCGCAATCTTGCCGACGGTTGCCCAGCCACCATCAATTTGATCAACCACATCTTTATTTAACGCCAGCACCCGAATCACCATTGGCAGGTCCGGACTGCTCCAGTCGTGTGTCATGTACGCTTCACCAGCGCCAACACTGCCGTATAAAGCGATATTACGATAGGCTTCAAAATCATGAATATCGATTCGTGCGTTGTGTTGTTGATAAGGGCCTACACTCTCGGATTGACCAAAGCGATAAGTCTGATCACCTTCGGTAATAATTAATGATCCGGTATGCAGTTTTTCAAGCGTACTGAATAGTCCCTGGCGACACAGGCGATCAAGCCAGTGTATGTTTTGGCTATCGGAAGCGAGTGTTTTAGCTGACGAAGTTTTCATAACATTGACTCCTTTTGATGCACCGCTTGGTCATCACTGGTCGGATTGGTAAAGTAGTTTTCAGGGTGCTTCTGACGAAACGTGTTTTCTGGCTGGTTTTGCGGGTGGTCATAAAAGGGCGAACGTTTTAACCAGAGTTTCAGCGCGTTCCAATAAATCCCGGCAAATACCTTGAGTGTCATCAGTGGATACTGGCGCAATACCCGGTTCATTGTCTGAGTGGTGAACGGTTCTGCACTCAGTCGCATGGTGGCATCAAATTCACGCTTCTCATCCGTGTAGTTTTCCATATGAATCAACAAATCATCACCGGGTTGCTGCATAACCCAGCGGTATTGCATATCTAATGGATTAAAGGGTGAAACATGGAAGCTTTTATTGAACTGATAATGATGCGCTGGCTGATTTTCCGGACCGCTGGTGGATACGGCAGCGATGGCCCTTCTGCCTTCGGCTTGTGAGGGTTGCAGTGTGTCCACACCAGGTTCCATTAACGTGTAATGAAATCGCTCGTCCCATGGGGTGTTAGTAATTTCTGCCAGCGTTCCTAGCAATTTCCCCTGATCGTCGTAGCAGTAATAAAAAGACACCGGGTTGATCAGGTAGCCAAAGTACCGCAAATTAGTCAGCAGTTTGACTTTACTGGCTCTTAATCCGGTATCACGATAAAACTGATCAATCACCGCGTGTTTTAAATCAGCGCTGTCATAACTGCCATCCGAACCACTACCACGCTGTTGGCGGGTAATGGCGGCGGGTGTTGTTGCCGTAAAATAATCACGACGACGAAACTGTGCCGGAGCCCATCGCTGGGTGGACCAGAATGGCGAACGGCTGAAGATGTCTTCCACGTCATCGAGATCAAGCAATACCATAAAAACCTGATAGGTAAATGCGTGACGCGCGCTGGTATGGCGACGATGACGAACCCAGCCTTTGTATATGCAGCTGTCCATCAGGCCACCTGAGTCTGCTCAGTATCGGTGTGACTGCTGTCGCTCTGGTTGTGATTTTTCAAATCAATACCAAACGACTGGCAGACCCGAAGCGCGCTGTTGACTCCATCTTCATGGAAACCATTAAGCCAATATGCACCGCAAAAATGTGTGTGTTGCTGGTTGTTAATCCGGTGGTGATTTTTTTGAGCACGCATGCCTTCAAGAGTAAATACGGGATGAGCGTAGTTAAAAATCCGGATGATTTTATCCGGATTGATATCTTCCGTTTTATTTAATGTGACACAGAAGTGCTCCGGGCAGTGATCAAAGTTTTGCAGACGATTCATATAGTAGGTTACTGCAACCGTTTCGCGATCGCTGTTATTTTCGTCGATGTGATAGTTCCATGCGGCCCAGGCTGCTTTACGTTTAGGCAGAATGGTTTGGTCGGTATGCAGCACCACTTCATTCATCTGATAGGGAATGGCCCCGAGTATTTGCTGTTCGCTGGTGGTGGCATCCGCCAACATTGATAAAGCCTGATCGCTGTGACAAGCAAAAATCACCTCGTCAAAGTGGCTGGATAATTCCTCGCCCTGTTTGCGGTAGCAAATCTCGACACCATTTGAATGACGGCTTACCTGAATGACGGGGGTACTCAGGTGAACCTGGTTGGTTGGTAACAAAGCTTCGATGGCTCGGACATAAGAACGTGATCCGCCACTGATCACGCGCCATTGTGGACGATCATCAACGCTCAACATACCGTGGTTGTTAAAGAAGCGGACAAAGAAATACAGTGGAAATGACATCATCATTTCTTCACTGGCTGACCACACAGCGGCACCCATCGGGATAATGTAATAACGACGGAAATAATCGCCATACCGTTTGCGATTCAGATAGCTGCCCAATGTCTCATTACGGTTGATATCATCGGCTGCAAGTTCGGCACGTGTCTCTTTATTAAAACGTAAGATATCACGCAGCATCAGCCAGAATTTTGGATTGAATAAGTTGGAGCGTTTGGCAAACAGCGCATTAAAATCGTGGCCGTTGTATTCCATGTCTTTTAATGGCGACTTTACGCTGAAGCTCATGTCTGAATCTTCACTGGCCACGCCCAGCTGATCCATCAGTTCGATAAAATTCGGATAGGTCCAGTCATTAAAAACGATAAATCCTGTGTTGACCGGATACATCTCTCCAGCGATATCGACATCGGTTGTTTGAGTATGACCACCCAGGTAATCGTTCGCCTCAAACAAATGCACATCATGCTTATGATTCAGCAAGTAAGCCGATGTCAGTCCGGAAATACCAGAACCAATAATGGCAATTTTTTTACGACAAGCAGGGTTATCAGCAGTTGTTGGGTTCATAGGGTTAGCCTCGTCTTAAGATTGTCGTGCCATGGATTGGGTAATACGCATACGCAGACCAGCAGGCAGCGCCGCAATGAATTTCATAATCAGAGTGAACTTTTTCGGGAAATGAATTTCCCAGCGACGACTTTCGAGACCATTAATAATCTCTTCAGCCGCTTTCTCGGAGCTGATACGCATCGGCATCGGAAAGTCATTTTTATCAGTGAGCGGCGTTTTTACGAAGCCGGGGGCAATCACTGACACATCAATCTGTTGCGGAGCCAAATCGATTTTCATGGCTTCCAGAAAATGTGTAGTAGCCGCTTTGCTGGCGCCATAAGCCTGAGCCCGACTCAGGGGTAACCAGGCTACGCTGGAACTCATGCCCACCAGATAACCACGCTGGCTATGTTTCAGCAGAGGTAATACGGCTTCAACACAATTGGCCAGACCCACCAGATTGGTATTAATCACACGCTGAAATAACTGCGCATCAAACTGATTTACATCGACGTATTCGCAGGTACCTGCGTTGGCAATCAGCGTATCAAGGCGGCCATATTTGTGCTCAATTTCATTGGCTGCCTGATGCACAGACCAGTTGTCGGTAATATCCATTGGCAGACAAAGAATATTATTGAATCCTGTGTCATTGCGTATTCGCTCCAGTGCTTCATGATTGCGGGCACTGATAACCAGTTGCTGGCATCGTTCTGCCAGGGGTTTTACCAAAGATTCACCAATGCCCGAAGAGGCACCGGTTAGCCATATGACCTGTTTATTCAATGGTGGGGCTGTACGTTGTGTTGAGCTCATGACATGCGCTCCTTTAGTTTGCGAATTGCCCAACCGAGCAGCGGCAAGTGCTCGTACAGCATTTGTCCGCCATCAAAAAAATCACGGTGTTGGATAATTTTGTCGTTGCCCCATATCAATTCACTGCCACCGTCGACGGTTACTGGCTTGCCGGAATTAATACGCGGGTGCTGATACACCATCTGCCAGCGAATAAAAGCGTGATTATCCTCCTGCCAGCAATGGCCAAACGTAAATTCAATACTCTCGACGTTTTCGTACATGGACACGAAATAACGTGTCATCGCTTCCAAACCATTTATGTTGTGAAACGGATCTTTAAACTGAATGGACTCACCATACACCGTGGCCAATGTAGTTTTGTCGACATTGCCACGTTGCAGCTGATGATAAAGGTTCTGAAACGCAGCAACTGCAGCATCATTCATGATGACTCTCCGGTCTGGCGACCTTCAGCGAGAATGTGCTTTGGCACGGGATTCAGACTGTGAATAATGCCGAGCCAACTCATTACCTTGAGTACGTAGTAGGTAATGTCAATCTGCCACCAATAAAACCCCTGACGCGCGGATACCGCAAACCGGTGATGATTGTTGTGCCAGCCTTCACCCAGTGTCAGCAGTGCCAGGAAAGCGTTGTTACGACTTTGATCTTTGGTTTTGAAGCGTTTGGTCCCCCAGATATGGCCTAAAGAATTAATGGCGACAGTCGAGTGAAACAACATCACGGTAGACACGAAAAATCCCCATATCACCAATTGAAAACCGTTGGTGTTTAAGCCGGGGGAAAAATAGGCAGCCAATTCCCCAGCCAGATACAGCAAAGCAATCAAGAGCAACGGTGCAAAGCTGTCGAAGCGATCCAGCCAGCGAAGTTCTGGAAAGCGGGAAAAATCTTTAATACGACGATACTGAGTTTTGAAGCTGGCATCACAGGTAAACCAACCGACATGGCTCCACCAGAAACCACGTTGTACGGGGGAGTGTAAATCGCCCTCTTTGTCAGAGTGCTGGTGGTGTGCCCGATGGTGCGCCGCCCACCACAATGGTCCGCGTTGTGCTGCCATATTGCCTAACAACGCAAAAATAAACTGCCAGAACCGATTGGTTTTATACGAGCGGTGGGAAAAGTAGCGGTGATAAAACGCGGTAATCGCAAACTGCCGCAACCAATATAATGCCAGGCAGGTAACAATCGCGGTGGTGCTGCTATCGATAAAAAAGGCCATCAGTGCCACGACATGGAGAGTAAGAAATGGAATAACTCTGACCCAATTAAATTGGGTTGAGTTCATTTCTTCCTGTTCTGCAGCGGTTGAATCGAACCAGCGTACGACATTGCGCCAGGGGGATAATTTCGTGTCCATCAGGCTTTCTCACTGCTGACTGCGCCAGCTCCGGTTAGAGTAAATAAATCCGTTTCGGGCGTTGCCTCATCAACTCCTGGTTGGGTTAACAGGCCTTCACCTTTAAATGCTGCCAGTGCTCTTAATCGCGCGAATTTATGCTCTACAATTTCATTGGCATAGCCACACTGACTGCGTTGAATGGCATTTGGCTGGTGTCTTGCTTTGATTGGTAATGTCGCCAGTTCAGGAACAAATTGCGCAATAAATTCACCATCAGGATCGAACTTCTGAGATTGCGTAATTGGATTAAAAATACGGAAGTAAGGGGCACCATCGGCGCCGGTCGATGCGCTCCATTGCCAACCGCCGTTATTAGAGGCCAGATCAAAATCCACCAGATGACTGGCAAACCAGCTTTCGCCCCAGCGCCAGTCAATCAGTAGATGTTTGGTCAGGAACATGGCGCTGATCATCCGCAGACGATTATGCATCCAGCCTGTTTCCAGCAATTGACGTTGTGCCGCATCGACAATTGGGTAACCGGTTTTTCCCTGGCACCAGGCATCAAAATCAGTTTTGCTGTATCGCCACGGAACCGACTCTGTGTCTGGTTTGAATGCTTTGTGTTTGTTCAGGTCGGGAAAGGCTACCAGTAAATGACGGTAAAATTCACGCCAGATAATTTCATTAATCCAACCGTTCAAACCGGGTTCACCGTCGGTCAGCATACAAGCATTCATCTGCCAGGCACTGTATAAACACTGGCGTCCACTGAGTAAGCCGAGGCTGAGATAACAGGATAAGCGGCTGGTGGCTGGTTTTGCCGGAAAGTCTCGCCAATTGTGATAATCGCTCGCCCTTTGCTGTAAAAAGTTCTGCAATTGCTGATGCGCCAGTTCTTCATTAATTGGCCAGAGCGAATCGACTACTTCTTCTACGCCTGCTTCATCGCCCAGCTTCTCTGCGGAGATTTGCGATACAAGCAGGTTGACCGCAGTTTCGGCTTCTTTTGTTACAAAATGGTTAGACGTTATTTGGGCTGGTTTATTAAGCGGTGGCTGCTGAAACTGGGGGAAGTGTTGACACCAGGCTTTGCGGAAGGGGGAGTACACTTTAAACATCTGTTGTTGTTTATTGAGTACTTGCCCCGGAGGAATAATACACTGGTCGTGATAACAGAACAGCTGAGGTGAAAAAGCTCGGTTATTATCAGCCCAATGATTCAGCGCCATGTCGCGATTGATTTCATTAATCTCGTATTCGTAATTAAAGTACAGCTGATCAATTTTAAGGTCGGTACAGAGCGTTTGCAGTGCTTGGGTGTTGTCGCTGAAAGTATCGCTGTCGATGATTAACAGCGGAATATTCAGTGCCTGAAGCTGTTGCTCAAGATGCTTCATCGCATTAATGGTAAGCTGAATCAGGCGGTCGCCCATACCATGCTGGCGCCACTGTTTGCGACAAATAAAACTGACCGCAATAACGTCGATATGCTGGCCATCATTCCCCTGGCACGCATGCCACAGGGCAGGATTGTCATGTACGCGCAAGTCACGGCGGAACCAAACCATGCGTTTCATTATTGTTGACCTCGCGGCAGTTCGGGGGATGCATCAGAAAATGCACCGTTGGCGGTGATGTAGGTTTTTATCCGTTCTGAAAAATCGCCGTTTAAATAATGTAAATGTTGCGGCGATGAGTCACTGGCCTGCGTACCAGAAACAAAAAATCGATATTGAGGATTATCGTCTACACAGTTCAGCCAGCGTTGGTGGTCACTCTGGAAGCCAGGTGACAAATGCAGCCAGATCTTTTTGCAATTCAGCTGCTCGCTGGCTTGCAGAATATCGGCTGGCGTCAGTTCATAACCAAAATATTCGATGTGGAACGATGCCGCGCCCAGTGCGTAGGCAACAGCGAGTAACTCCAGCTCGGCGTCAACATGATTGGCAACCAGCAGTAACACATCACCCTGATTGTGTTTCTGTTGATGCTGAATATAGTTGAGTAACTTACGTTTAAAATGCTGGATAAAAACCTGTTGGTGCAGGTGGGAATATTGTCGCAGAGTGAAGAGTACTGGCGTCAGGCATCGTTGGTAATAAACCGCCATCGGGTAGTTGGCCAGTGCTTCATTCCATAAACTGTCGAGTAATGGCAGGTTCAGATTTTCGATACCATCAAGCAATTGCTGCTGTTGCATTTGCCATTCATCGTTGGTGTTATCCAGGCTGGATTTAATATTGTCATTCAGCAATAACTTAACCTGGCGAATCGGGTAACCCTGATCAAGCCAGTAGAGGATGTGTTCAACCTGCTTAATATCCTCGTCGTTGTAAAAACGATGTCCTTTGTCGGTTCGTTGTGGCTGGACAATACCGTAACGACGCTCCCAGGCTCGTAAGGTCGCTGGGTTAACGCCAGTCAGCCGGGCAAATTCGCGGATCGGATATAAGCCGGAAAATGAGCGTTGTATGGTCATGGTGTGTACATCGTTATCAGATGGCATTGCGCAGGCCCAGCTGATAAGGGTATGGGTTTAAGTACACCTGCATGTTGGCGTAGTGCTGTTGTTGCTGGTGACTGAGATGATGTTTCAGCAAGGTCAATGGCACAATTAGAGGGACAATTCCCTGGTGATAGTGCTGAATCAGATCGGTAAGCTCTTGCTTGTCGCCGGAACTGAGGCAGTTCTTCAGGTAACCCTGTAAGTGCATTAACGTATTGGTATTCATTTTACGAGACGCCGGTTTAGCAAGGGCAGCCATCAACTGCTTAAAGTATTCTTCGGCTATTGTGTGCAGCTTTGCTTTGCTGAGGTCGGACAGTAGATGGCCAAGGCTTTTGTAGTACTGCTGGCTGTGGGCCATAACCAGGTACTTGTATCGCGCATGAAATCCGATCAGATCTTTGGCGCTGAAGTCACTGGCCAAAAACTGTTGCCAATCGTGATATGCAAATACCCTGACCAGGAAGTTTTCACGTAAACCCGGATCATTCAATCGCCCAGCTTCCTCGACCGGCAGCAGTGGCTGTTTTTTACAGAATTCTTCAGCGTACAAACCGCGGGCGGTGCCTTCCGGCATGCCGTTATCCAAATAACGCTTCACACCAAACAAGCCGCAGCTTGGGCTTTTCTGCATAAAGATGTAACCGCACAGATTTTTGTGCTGCTCACCCTGCTCCTGACCGTAAGCGCGCAACTGATCACTGACATCAAGCTCAGTGTCACGGGTACCACGGGCAAAAACATTGGTTGTGTCTTTTGATTCGCCGACCAGCCGAATTGGTTGCCTCGGTGTGCCCATACCAATGGCGACTTCGGGGCAAAGCGGTACATAGTCAAAATACTCGGCCAACACATCGGTGCAGAATCGCGAGCGCTTATGACCACCATCAAATCGTACTTTTTGGCCCATCAGGCAGGCACTGATGCCAATCGGGATTTTCACGCTGCTGGTGTGTTGCTCGCTCATCTTCTCTACCTCGTTGTACATTGACGTTGTACATCTCTGTATAAGAAAAATTTAGCGGTATCAGGTTGTATCTGTCAAAGGTTTTGTACAAGAAAAGTGTAAAGTTGTATAAGAAATGGTTGTGGCTGCGAAAGATACGGATATAAAAAAGCTGCACAGCCGAAGAGGGTGGCTGTGCAGCTGAAAGCCATAGAGCGCTATCGACCGATCATACCGATCAGCAGTTAGCTTAGCTGGCGTATAACAACCTGACTGATTGCGCTGGCAACTTCAGGTTCCAGACCAATTGGTGTGTGCAGATCAAGTTCACAAGAGAATCCCTGTTGCTGCAGCTTGTGTTTGACGGCATCCAGCATTTCCGGCACGTCTTTGCGCAGGTGGCGCCCTGCAGCAAAGAATAGTGGCAGAATATCGATGTGCTGATGGCCGGACTTAACTAAGTCGATCACGGCGTCTTCCAGCATCGGCTCGGCCAGCTCCATGTAAGCCAGCTGCAGCGGTGTACCGGCAGGCAATTGCTGAGCAATACTGTGTGTCAGCTGGTCAAAAGGCTCGAGCCAATGAGGGTCGGAGCTGCCATGGGCGAGCAATACAGTTGCTTTTTTCACCTGAGAATTCCCCGGTCAGTTATTGATAAATTGCAGCGCGGCCTTCTGGCCACTGAGCCAGGCGCCTTCAACAGCCCCCCGATCAACCCAGTCTCCACAAACGGCCAGCTGCTGTTGCTCGTCAACCAGTGCGCCCTTGTGCAGTGGCTGTTCAGCGATTGCGTAAAGCCAGCGGTGCAGCCAGCTCTCTGTCGGGGTGATGACATCACTTTGCATTACCTCGAAAAAGGCATCCAGCATTTGTTGTTGTATACCATCACGCGGGGCTTCCGAGTGAGTACGCGTCCAATCATGATCAGCATGCACCACCCAGGTGGTCAGGTTCTGATCCCGCTCAGGCTTACTGGAATTCTGTGAAACCCAATCGATAATCGGATGTTTCACAAACGCCCCTTTGATGTCGTTTGCCGTGGCGTTACTGAGGCGTTGATCGAATGCCAACAGCAAGGTAAATGTCGGCATCAGGTCAACATCGCATTGCGCTGCCAGCTCAGGTGCAATGTCCTGCAGCAGTGGCTGCGCCTGCAGTGGTGGGGTATTGATAATCAAACCATCGAAGCCATCGAACTGATTACCTATGTCGTCTTCGAGGTGCCAGCTCTGGTCGCTCCGGCGGCATTGCAATATGCGTGTACTGGCGTGGAACTGATCGGCGCACGCCAGCAGTTTGCGGCTGAGTGCAGTCATGCGACTGACACCGACGTAACGCTCAACATCATCCGGGGATTCGTGAATGCCCTCGTCATTGATGACATGCGGCTGGAAATCCCAGTGCTGAATCCATCCTTCCTGTTGCCATTGAAGCAGCGCTTGTTTAAATCCCTCATCGTGGCTGCGCATGAACTGAGCGCCCATGTCCCAACTGGCATCACCCACTTTTTTAGTGGCCAGGCGACCACCAGAACCACGGCTCTTGTCAAATATTGTGACTTGATGACCGTGTTCTTTCAGTCGCTGCAGAGCGCTGAGACCCGCCATACCAGCACCTACAATCGCAATGTGTGCCATAGGATGAGATTCCTTAAACTTGTACAACAAAATGTTAATTCTACATTGGCTGGCAAGTGTATCTTGATTTGTTGTATAGTCCAAATGTTGTATAACATTTGTATAGTTAATGAAGCTCAATGCTGATGACGAGGATAAAAGCATGACTTATAAGGCGCCCCTGCGCGATATGCAATTCGCATTGTACGAAGTACTGAACGGTGATCAGGTACTGCCATCACTACCGGGTTTCGAAGATTCAACCCGTGAAATCATGGACGCTGTGCTCACCGAAGGTGCAAAGCTGGCTGAAAATGTGATGGCTCCGCTGAACATGCCGGGTGACCGTGAGGGTTGTCAGTACGATCCAGAAACCAAAGCCGTTACTACCCCGAAAGGTTTCCGTGAGGCTTATCAACAGTTCGCTGAAAACGGCTGGACGGCGCTTTCTTCACCAGTGGAATACGGCGGTCAGGGTTTACCTCACACGCTGAATACACTGGCGGAAGAGATGGTGTGCTCTGCTAACTTGTCACTGGGCATGTATCCGGGCCTGACTCACGGTGCAATCAACGCGCTGTTGAGCTACGGCTCTGATGAACTGAAAAACAGATTCCTGCCAAAGCTGATCAGTGGCGAGTGGACCGGCACCATGTGTCTGACCGAGCCTCACTGCGGTACTGACCTGGGTCTGATCCGCACCAAAGCTGAGCCTCAGGCTGATGGTTCTCACGCTATTTCTGGTACCAAGATCTGGATCACCGGTGGTGAACACGATCTGGCCGACAACATCGTCCACCTGGTGCTGGCAAAACTGCCGGATGCTCCGGGCGGTTCGAAAGGTATTTCACTGTTCCTGGTACCTAAGTTCCTGGAAGACGGTAGCCGTAACCCAGCGTTCTGTGGCGGTTTGGAACATAAAATGGGTATTAAAGGTTCAGCAACGTGTGTGATGAACTTCGAGCAAGCCAAAGGCTGGTTAATTGGTGAGCCACATAAAGGTTTGCAGGCAATGTTCGTGATGATGAACAGTGCTCGTCTGATGGTTGGTCTGCAGGGTCTGGGTATTGCCGAAGCTGCTTATCAGACGTCGCTGGAATTTGCTAAAGACCGCCGTCAGTCGCGTTCTCTGGCCGGTCCACAGGAACCCGATCAGGCTGCCGATTGCATCATTGTCCACCCGGATGTTCGGCGTATGTTGTTGCGTCAGAAAGTAACCATTGAAGGCGGTCGTGCAATGGCGTACTTCACTGCTATGCAGTTGGATGTGTCTCAGCACGGTGAAACGGCGGAAGATCGTGAACACGCAGACGATATGGTTCAGCTGTTAACGCCTGTAGTAAAAGCCTTCCTGACCGATGAGGGTTTCTTCTGCGCCAATGATGGCCTTCAGTTGATGGGTGGTAATGGCTTCACTCAGGACTGGCCGGTAGAGCAGTACGTACGTGACTCACGTATTACCCGTATTTACGAAGGTACTAACGGTATCCAGGCACTGGATCTGGTAGGCCGTAAACTGGGTATGGCTGGCGGTCGTCCGCTGAAACGCTTCTTGGCGATGCTGGAAAGCTACTGTAAGGAGAACGAAGGCGCACCGCACATTGGCGAAGTAAAAGCTGCCATGGCGAAACTGCAGAAAGCGACCATGTGGCTGATGCAGAACGGTATGACCGACCGCGAACAAGCGGGTTCTGCAGCAACGCCATACCTGCGCTTGATGGCATTAACGTCGCTGGCGTATTTCTGGAGCCGTATGGCACTGACTGCGCGCGAGCAGCTCGACAATGGCACCACCGAGACTGATTTCTATCAGGCTAAACTGAACAGTGCTGAGTTCTACATGGCGAAAATTTTGCCACAGACCAGCGGGCTGATGAGCGAAATTGAATCGGGCAAAGACAGCCTGATGGCAATGACCATGGCCCAGTTCTGATCGTGTCAGACTGCAGTTGCTGAAGCCATGAGGAGACGATTATGAGTAAAACAATTCTGATTACCGGAGGAACCGGCTTTATCGGCCAGCGTCTGGTGGATGACTGGGTCACTGAAGGTCATCATGTTGTTGTTTATAGTCGTCGCCCTGAGTGGGTGAAGCGGCGTTGGGGAGGTCGTGTTGATGCGGCCTCTTCACTGGCGACGCTGAACCAGCGCTTTGACTGGCTGGTCAATCTGGCCGGTGAAGGCATTGCTGATAAACGCTGGAGTGATAAGCGCAAACAGCAGCTGCGCCAGTCTCGTATCGATCTCTCCAGAGATCTGTTGCAATGGGCAAAGGACAGTCGCCAAGCCTTTGATCTTGTATTGTCGGGTTCCGCCATCGGTTTTTATGGCTCTCACCTGGATGACGAACAGCAGGGAGCCGGGTATACCGAACAATCGGCTAATGGCGCCGGTTTTGCCTCGCAGCTGTGCCGGGACTGGGAGACAGTCGCCCATGAATTTGAAACTCTGTGCGAGCGCCTGGTTATTTTACGAACCGGTGTGGTATTGGGACAACACGGCGGCATGCTAGCTCGGCTGTGGTTGCCATTCAGCCTCGCCTTGGGCGGTGTTATTGGCAGTGGTCAGCAAGTTCTTTCCTGGATTCATCTCGACGATTATCGTCGTGCCGTGCATTTTATCAGTAACAACGCTGTAGCGGGGCCGGTCAATATGACTTCGCCACAGGCAGTCACTAACCGCCAATTCACCAAAACACTCGGACGGGTTATGTCACGCCCAACGATTGCTCCGATGCCGGGTTTTGTTGCGGAGATGTTGTTTGGTGAGATGTCGGAGTTGTTGCTTGAAGGCCAGCGAGTGTTACCTCAACAATTACTCAGTCAGGGTTTTGTGTACGACTATGCTGACATTCACGACGCTTTGCGGGAAATTCATACTCATTGGTGATGGACCAAGCGCGTAAAGTGATTACAAGTCCAGTGACCGGTGACTATGTACAAAAATACAGTATTCCTGAGTATGTAAGATACTGTGAACACAATGTAAAACCCATTTTTTTGACGCCTGTCTAACCTAGCAAACCGGGGTTTTTGAAGACTATTACCGACAAATTTCTGCCGTTTTTGAGCGCTTACAAAAAGACTGTAGTTTTGTGTTATTTCGCATTGCGGTGCGGATTAGGAGAAGCTAAACCTAAAGATAATTAAGTTGTTACCGATACAGGTTTATTTCCCCTATGAGCATCAGTCGTCAAACTCTTGAACAAAATTTGTACGAATTCGATCAGGGATATCGCGTTACCTATGTGAACTTCTCACGGGCTAACGAACTAACGGATGCGCAATTAATTCTGACCCTGGAACGGGATTGCGAGCGTAAAACGTTTGCGTTCTCTCAACCACAGTTCAGTGATGTGAATAAAAATCTGGTTGCCAGCCACGGAATCTACATTGCGGCAATCAAAAGTTCACCGCTATCACCCAATCGCATTGAGGTCGGTGATTCCGAGGGCGGATTTGCCTATTTTACGGCAAAGAATGTAAAAAATATTACGCCTGCCGCCTGATATGAGGTTCCGGAAAAGGATTCCGGTACCTACAGAATAAAGCACCCAGTAGGTTAGCACCCAGTGAAAAGCCCGACAGAGATGTCGGGCTTTTTTTTGCGATTTTTAGAATTGAATTGAGCGAATATGTGATTTATATCCTTTATACTAAAGCGGATTATTTCCAGTAAGGTTGCGTGTTATGACGATTAAAATCAGTGCATTAAAAAAGCGGGATCATATTGAAAAGGTGATCATACATTCTCTTGATTTATGCTTGTATCAGGCTTCCGCTATTATTGATGATAAAGAAGAATTTATCACTGACGACAAAGGTAAACTACTGCGCAGTCACAGTGTTTTATCCTTTCAGGCAATGTTCGAGAAATACCCGATTAAAAACCTGGTGGTGCGTCATACCAGTGCTTACGATGAAATGGTGGGGCAACCAGTGCGTGAGGGCAGCAATGCGATTGAAGTGCCATTTGGCAGGAATCAGCTTGGCAATCCTAAAGGCGTTACCAGTACTGAGCATTAAATCGTCTCGCAGATGACAATGATCAGAATAATGTCATTTGCTGGGAATTGCTTTGACGATTACTCTTTGCTCGACGACGGCTCTGCTTTTTTCGAGAGCCGTGTTTTTCCCCTATTTGATTAGCTTGTTGACGAAAGTCTGTGTCTCTTACGCTGTTAATAAATTGGCGTGCTGTTCGACACGCCTCACTGAAATCAACAAGTGGTGGTGGATAGTGCCTGCCCAGAACACAGCCTGATGACTGTTGCAGTTTTTCGGGCATCAACCAAGGTTGATGAATCCAACTGTTGGGTACGTTGCGTAACTCCGGCAACCACTGACGAATAAACGTACCAGAGGGGTCCAGTTTCTGTGCCTGCAGAGTAGGGTTATAAATCCTGGGGATATTAATGCCGGTTGTTCCGGCCTGCATTTGGGCTTGTGGATAATGAATACCGGGTTCGTAATCAACGAATAGCTGGGCCAGAAAGGGAGCGGTAACCTGCCAGGGAAGCCACAAAGGGTAACTGGCGACCGACATTAACATGGCGCGCATACGAAAGTTAATCCAGCCATGATGGTGTAAATAGCGCATACACGCGTCCACCATTGGCCAACCCGTATTACCGGTTTTCCAGGCTACCAACCACTGTGGATTATAATGCTGGCGTAATTCGTTATACGCAGAGTGCAGATTACGCCACTCCATATCCGGTTGATCTTCCAGCTTTTGAATAAAATGGCAGTGCCACCAAAGGCGACTTTCAAAGGCTTTTAAACTGTTTTTCCAATAACGTGTGGGCTGCTTCTGATGAGCTAGCTGCACCGCAGTTAATACTTCGCGCATGCTCAAACAACCGTAGGCCAGATACGGGCTCAGTCGAGAGCACGCGTGTTCAGCAGAAATTGGAGAACTGATCGACGAACGATAAAATTCACCGCGTTGCTGCAGAAAACTGTTTAATAATGCCAGACCCTGTTGCCGCCCACCATGTTGGCGTCCCGGACAGGGCAGCTGCAGCTTGCCATAATCCTGATTTATTTCGGCCAGCGGTAATTTGCAATCTCCGGTAAAGGCATGCCAATTAATGGCACTTATCGTGGAGTGATCAGTCGGTTGAACGGCTGGCTGCTGCATAAAACGTTGCCAGTTTTTTGCCCAATGATCACGTCCGGGGTTGGGTCGAAGTACACCGAATTGCTGGTATTGTTGCCAGTTAATCTGATGTTGCCGACACCATGCAGCGACCTGGATATCACGCTGATAGGTCCAGTTATTGCCGGTTTCCTGGTGGCTGTGCAGAGTAAATTGTCCGAGTACAGTTTTTAACTGCGCTAATAACGGAACCACATTACCCTGAAATATCTGTAGGCGGCCATCCAGTTCGTTACTCAGATCCTGTAACGATTCTCTGACAAATTGCCATTGCCGTACGCTGGTGTCGGCTAACTGCCAATAATCCGGTTCGAGACAATAAAATGCCAATACCGGTCCTGCTTGAGCTGCCTGATGAAGTGCCTGATGATCGGTACTGCGAAGATCTCGTTTAAACCAAACCAGTTGCAGCATCTTTTTCGGTCGCTATCGGAGCTGGATAATCGGGTAGCAGTTTATCGCCACGGCTATGCTGCTGAATATCTTTGAGACTGTATTGTGCTAACTTTGGCAGCCAGAGTTTGATATGAGTCAGCTCCGGATCGTAATTCTGCAACTGGAAATTAATGTTGAAGATACGGCCTTTGCCCGGACTGCTTCTGGGGTCCTGGCCAACGCCTGCCAGATAGGCCCAATTTCCCCAATTACTGGCGACGTCATAATCCAGTAAATGTCGCTCGAAAAAAGCAGCACCCAGACGCCAGTCGAGCTTGAGATACTGAATAAAATAGCTGGCTAGATTTTGTCGCATGCGATTAGAGCTGTAGCCGGTGGTTATTAACTCTTTGATACCTGCATCAATTAAAGGCACACCGGTCTCGGCCTTCACCCATTGCTGCCAGTGACTGGCATTAAATGGCGGGGGGGTGAGAGGTTCTTGTTTCAGCCCCTGGTAGCGAAAAAACTTACGGCCGTAAATTCGCATGCTCCAGTGAAAATATTCACGCCACAGTAATTCTTGTTTAAACCATTGGCTGTGTTCATTTTCACCATGTTGTTGCTCCCAACGTTCGGTCTCATGCCAGACGTTGCGCACAGACAATGCCCCCCATGCCAGGTGAGCGCTGAGTTGTGAGGAAAAATTTAATCCACACAGCTGATTGCGACTGTCTTTATAGTGCAACAGACCGCGCGCCTGCCAAAGGTACGATGACAGATGAGCAAGACCGGCGTTTTCGCCGCCAATCAGATTGAACGACTGCCCTGGGTCCTGGTTGGCGCTGTTAGCCGTGGTGTTAAAGTCATTGTGCCAGGGAATTGAAGGAATTCGTCCATCGAAGTGATCGGAAAGATGGCTGATGGTTACCGGCGGTTTTGGTGCATCGGGGGTGATGGATTGTTTTTCAATTTTTCGACGGAATGCACTGAAAGAGGTTGGCCAGCGTTCAAATAAATGACCGATCTGTTGTCCCTCGAACAACGTTTGGTTGTTATACAGCGTTAGCGCTATGTTCTGTTGCTCCAGCTGTTCCAGCCAATGACTCTCCTCTGGTGCTTGAGCATGTTGAGTAAATACCTGCTGCATACCTTGTTTTTTCCAGTCACGGAATAATTCAGCAGGCTGCTGATAAACCATTTTAAAATCGATGTTCTGCAGTGCCAGTTGCCGTTGTAAATCAATTAAGCAGGCACGCAAAAAACGTGCTTTTGCCAGTCCAATCCGGCCGGTATCTGCTTTACACTGAGGCCGGACAGTTGAAGTAAAAGGTGTTTCTTCATCCACGTTAAGCCAGAACGGCGGCATAATGAAAACAACCCGCAATGGAAGTCCGGCTTGTTTGGCTAATGAAAACCCCGGGTTGTCGTTAAGACGCAAATCGTGACGTAACCAGATTACATTAAAATTCATCTTCGACCTGACCTGCCTGACATAAATTCGGTGTGACTGATTGAGTTTTTTGTTTCGATTTTCTGCGGCATGCGTCACTGCAATATTTCACTTCTTCCCAGCAACGAAGCCATTTTTTTCGCCAGGCAAAGGGTCGTTTGCATTGCTGACACATTTTCTCGGGTAGGTTTAATTTTTTATGAGCCATGGCTAAAGTGCCTCAATATGATCAAGAAGGTATTCGGCACGATTGATGATTGCCTGTTGTTTATCGTCGGCCATTTTTGCCCAGCTACGGTAGATCATGGCCATGCGTGGATTTTTCTCGAATTGTGGCCGATGCCTCTGAATAAAGTGCCAATACAGGCTGTTAAAAGGGCAGCTGTCTTCTTCGGTGGAAGTCTTTACGGAGTAACTGCAGTGTTTGCAGTAATCCGACATTTTATTAATGTAATTGCCTGATGCAGCATACGGTTTACTCGCCAGGCGACCACCGTCTGCATGCATTACCATGCCCAGAGTATTCGGTAGTTCCACCCAGTCATACGCATCGGCATACACGGCCAGATACCAGTCGCAAACCTGCTGTGGCGTGATACCCGCCAGCAGTGAGAAATTGCCAGTGACCATCAAACGCTGAATATGATGGGCATAGGCATTACGAAAAGTATTTTCGAAACACTCGCTCATGCATTTCATACGCGTATTACCATGCCAGAAATAGCCTGGCAGCTGGCGCTGGTTGTCCAGCTGATTTTGTTGTCCATAGTGCGGCATTAGCAGCCAGTAAATACCGCGTATATATTCACGCCAGCCAATGATCTGACGAATAAAGCCCTCTGCAGCGTTTAACGGAGCTTTGCCTTGCTGATAGGCCAGTTCCACTTGCTGGCAGACTTCCAGCGGTGTTAATAAACCGCAATTCAGATAGGGTGAAATCAGGCTGTGGAATAAGGTGTGTTCCCCCATGACCATGGCGTCTTGATAATCGCCGTAATGTGGCAACCGATATTGAACAAAATGGCTGAGTTCGGCCAGTGCCTGCTCCCGGGTTGTGGCCCAGCTAAAGTGCTCCAGAGTACCGGGGTGTTGGGAAAACTCCTGTTCGACCAGCGCCATCACCTCGCGATCAATGTCATCGTGTTGGTGACAAATACGGGGAACGAGGGCCACCTCTCCTTTGTAGCGTTTGCGGTTATCCTGATCGAAATTCCATTGGCCTCCGCAGGGTTCGTCCTGCTCCATCAGTAGCCCGGTTTTGCGACGCATCTCACGGTAAAAGTACTCCATCCGCAGCTGCTTACGGCCGCTGGCCCAGTCACGGAATTCTTCCTGGGAGCTTATAAAGCGATCATCCTGATAACTTTCGACGGCCAGAGACAACTGATTCTGCCAATCTTCGTCGATGGTTTGTTGCAACCTGTACTCACCGCATTCAGTCACGACTACGGCCTCGATGTCGTGCTCAAAACAAACGGCTTGTATAACTTCTATCAACCGTGTGTGAGCGCTGTCTGACTGATATTTATGGTAATGAACACGCCATCCGGCTGCCTCGAGTTGCCTGCTGAAGTGTCGCATTGCACTGAACAACAGCGCTATTTTCTGCTTATGATGAGGGACATATTGTGCTTCTTCGGCGACCTCGGCCATGACCAGCATGTCCTGCTCAGGATTCAGTGCCCGGAGACTGGCGAGGTTGGTTGTCAGTTGATCAGCAAGTATCAGCCCAAGCTTCATAACTCACTCTTGTATTAATGATGTATAGGTAATGTATAGGTATTGGCTTTTTTAGTCCAGAGTCCTGCGTCTGAGTCACCCTCTTTGTGATGGTGAAACTGTCCTTCCTGATAAATTTGACTTTTATCTATGACAGCCGGGCAGTAACCTAACGCCGTGATGATGAGAGGTGACTATGTCTGAAGAAGTTCTGATAATTGCAGCCTATGGCGTGTTGGCGTTGCTTGGTGCGCTGGCCATTTTTCTACTGGCCACTCTGCTATGGCTGGTCATGGCGTATTTGGTCGATGTAACCCAAACCCGTCATACCGTGAGACGGAATTTTCCGGTTATTGGTCGATTTCGTTATTTCTTTGAACATCTGGGGGAATTTTTCCGCCAGTATTTTTTTGCCATGGACCGTGAGGAAATGCCTTTCAACCGAGCTGAGCGTGGCTGGGCTTATAAAGCGGCCAAAAAGGTGAACACCACCGTCGCTTTTGGTTCCACCCGTCGACTGGATTTACCGGGTACCGTGTTGTTTGTGAACAGTCCATTCCCGGCATTAAAAAAGACATTTGCGGAACCGGCGGAAATCACTATTGGTGAAAACTGTAGGCATCCTTACACCACCAAGTCGCTGATTAATATTTCCGGGATGAGTTATGGTGCGCTGTCGAAACCGGCGGTTCGGGCATTGTCTCACGGTGCAAAACAAGCAGGTTGCTGGATCAACAGTGGTGAAGGTGGAGTTTCGCCTTATCACCTGGAGAGTGGCTGTGATCTGGTGGCCCAGATTGGTACCGCCAAATACGGTGTGCGTACGCCGCTGGGTGAACTGGACGAGGGGAAATTAGCCACCATTGCCGCCCATGAGCAGGTACGCATGTTTGAGATTAAATTGAGCCAGGGGGCAAAACCCGGTAAAGGTGGAATGTTACCGGGTGCTAAAGTCTCTGCTGAGATTGCGGCTATCCGCGGCATTCCCGAAGGCGAGGACTCCATCAGCCCGAACGGTCATCCGGATATCCGCTCGGTGGATGATTTGCTGGACATGATTGCCCGGCTGCGCGCGTTAACCGGTAAACCTGTGGGTTTTAAAACAGTACTCGGCGGCATGGATTGGATTCGCGACTTGTGTCACGAAATTATGCTGCGGGGCATTGACTCTGCGCCTGATTTTATCACGCTTGACGGCGCCGAAGGTGGAACCGGTGCGGCACCACAGCCGCTGATGGATTATATGGGGCTGCCTTTAAATCAGGCGTTACCTATGTTGATCGATACGTTGGATGAATTTAATTTGCGCCCGCGTATTCGTGTGATTGCCTCGGGTAAGTTGATTAATCCAGATCGGGTTGCCTGGGCTTTGTGTACGGGGGCGGACTTTGTCGTTTCGGCCCGTGGTTTTATGTTTGCGTTGGGTTGTATCCAGGCACTGCAGTGCAACTCGAATACCTGTCCGACCGGTATTACGACACACGACCCTAAATTGCAGAACGGCCTGGTGGTTAACGATAAGGCGCGTCGCGTCGCACAATACGTTGACTCCATGATTCAGGAGGTTGGGGTGATTGCGCATTCCTGCGGTGTTGATGAACCTCGTCGCTTGAAACGCACTCATGCCCGCATGGTTCAGCCCAGCGGTGCTGCCGTGTTGCTGTCGGATTTATACGCCAGTCACGATTTTCGACCGGATGGCGACTTTCGTCATGGTTGAGTGACGTTATTGCGTGCTGTTAATTTAAATGTATATAACCGTAAGATATATAAACTCCAGTTTCGGTTCCGGGTTTACGTGTTGATTGTATGATGTGAGTTATTTACTGACAGTTACGTTATCAATTACTTTGTTGATTTATGTCATTTGCGGGTTTCTCTGCTGGAAGATGATTGATTTGTCACTATAGTTGTCACACTAAGGAAAATTCGTGGCTATCTAAACATGTGGTATTCAGGATCATGGTCCAGCTGACACGTAACATATGGACCATCTACTTTATATTTTTGCTGGTAAGTATTGTTTTGGCTGGCGTAATTTCCAGTCATCGTTGGCAGGGCGTTGTTAACGAGTATAAACAGCAGCACATTCATCGCGCGGAGCAGGTTGCATCTGCCATTCATGCTGTGTTTGTCAGTCAGGAAATGCTACTGGATGTTTTAGGCCAACAGTTACTGCGCGAACATCGTGATCTGACATCCCCTCAATCGCCTCAAATACTCGACGATTTATTAGTGGTTAACCCCTGGGTTTCGGGTTTTGGTCTGGCCCGACCAGATGGTGAGCTGGTGCTGGTGAATTCGGCTCAGGATAAAAGCCTGTTACCTAACCTGGCGACCCAGGACAGCAGTCGAGATTCCTTTCGTGATACGTTGTTATCACACAATATGGTGGTTGGCCGCACTTATTATATAAAAGCGATGGGGGAATGGAGCATTCCTATTCGTAAAGCTCTGCGCGATAGCGAGGGCAATGTACTGGCGGTAATGACCGCCGGTATTCGCGTTCGGGGGGCGTCAAAAATATTCGAGAAAGATCTGCATTACGGCACGACCGATGAGGTTAACCTGATTCGTGGCAGCGATTTTTACCTGCAATACCATTCATCCAGTGCCAAAAATCTTGATGTGATTTACCAGCAACCTTTGTCTGACACGATACTGGATAACGGCTTTTCTGCTTTAATGGCTGCAGCCAACACAGACTTTGCGGGTATTCGCCAATTACCGGGTGCGATGGCGTATAAGGTTGAACGTGATGGCAGGCAGCGTATAGAGGCGACGCTGTATGATAACCGTTACGATTTATGGGTGTCTTCATCGGTTGATTTTAACGATGTGGTGATGGAGCTTATTCCTACGCTGATGACTTACGCAGCGATTTTTCTGATCTTGCAGCTGATTATTCTGGCGTTATTCCGATCTATCGCAGCAGCAGACAAAAAAACTCGTAATCATTTGGAATATCAGGCCGCTCACGATGTATTAACAGCATTGCCGAACCGTTATTTTTTGGTCAATCGCACATCTCATCTGATTGATATTGGTGTCGAACGCTTCAGTTTACTTTTTATCGATATCGATAACTTTAAAGGCATCAATGATAATTTTGGTCACGATGTTGGTGATCAGGTGTTACAGGATGTGGCGCGGCGCCTGGGTCGTGAGATTGGTCAATCGGAGTTAGTGGCGCGTTTGGGGGGGGACGAATTTGTTGTTATCACCACCAGATCCGACGAACAGGAATTAAAAGCCTGTGCCGGAAATATCATTAACAGTCTGGGCCAGGTATTCAGTGTGCGTAATATGCAGTTTCATCTCGGCGCCAGTATCGGTATTGCCCGTTACCCTCAGCATGGTGATTCTCTGAACGCATTATTACGTGCAGCAGACATCGCCATGTACGAGGCAAAAAAAGACAAAAACAGTGTTGTGATACATCGTGACGAAATTGAAGACACGTATCTCCGGCATAATCGCATCGAGCAGCTGTTGCGGCTGGCGTATCATCGCAACGAGCTGTTTATGGTGTATCAGCCGCAGATGAATCGGGCCGGCAGTTTAGTCGGCGTTGAAGCATTAGTGCGTTGGAACAATGCTGAGTTGGGTTTTATTCCGCCGGATCAGTTTATTGCTGTGGCTGAGACCAGTGGTTTGATGACGGAGCTTGGAAATTTTATTATTGAACGCAGTTTGCGGGATATACGTCAGGTACAGGATGTATTGTCATCTCATTTCAACTTATCACTGAATATTTCTGTACGCCAGTTGCTGCAGCCAGGCTTTGTTCACATGCTTGCAGAGCTTATCCAGCGTTACCGGTTTTCGCCGCACGAAATCGTACTGGAGATAACCGAAAACTTATTTATTGAGGATATGAATAACGTTGGTTCGGTTATTTTTGCGCTGCGTGATCATGGCTTTAATCTCTCGCTTGATGATTTTGGTACCGGTTACTCTTCGCTGAGTGTGCTGCAGAAATTACCAATTGATGAGTTAAAAGTGGATAAAAGCTTTGTTGATGATATTCATCATGACGAAAAAGCCCGTCAGATGATTAAAAACATCATTGCCATCGGGAAGAACTATGGCATGTCGGTATTGGCAGAAGGCGTCGAAACCGAGCAACAGGTTCGCATGTTGAATACTTTGGGCTGTGATCATTATCAGGGCTACTGGTTTTCCCGGCCCCTCGATGTTGAGGGACTGCGTCATTTTGTCGAGTCTGCCGCTGGCAACGTTGCGGCCGATACCGTTTGTGATGACATGCCTGGTCAGGCTTAGGTGATGATTACCTCAGGACGGGGCGCTGCAAAATCAAGTCTGCAGCTCTCGCTGCCATGGCGATAACCGTTGCATTCGTATTAGCACTGATCTGATCCGGAAAGACCGATGCATCCATAATCCTCAAGTGACGACAGTGATGAACCTGTAGGTGATTATTCACAACGGAATCCTGAGGGTTTTCTCCCATGCGACAGCTGCTGACCGGATGATAGACGTGGTTTGCCTTATCACGGACAAAAGCCATTAATTGTTCATCGCTGGTTTGGTGTTTTCCGGGAAAGACCTCTTCGAGTTGATATTGAGCCAGCGCCTCGCACTGAATAATGTCACGTGCCTGGCGAATACCTTTGAGCAGAGGCTGTATATCTGCCTCGTTACTTAACAACCCTAAATGAATATGGGGTGATGATGCCGGATTATTGTCCTTCAGACGTATTTGCCCACGGCTTTTCGGGCGCAGTAGGGTAATGTGCATTGAAAATCCCCAGCCCATCATAAATCTCAGATTACGACCGTGATCATCAAATAACCCTGGGGTACACATCAGTTGTAAATCGGGTACTGACTGTTGCTTATCTGAGCAAATAAAACCACCGGCTTCAATCAGGCAGCTGCTGAGCAATCCTTGGCGTTGCGGCTGCTTGAACGGACGGAAGTATCTACCCGCCTCTTTGACCAGGCGTGGCAATATGGCCGGAGAAAAACTCAGCCCAGAGGTTTTTATCTTGGGGTTGTTCGCCCGGTTGACTACCACAACATCCACGTGCTCCTGCAGGTGTTTACCGACGGCTGGCAGCGCCAGTTGGCAGGGAATCTGGTGACGTCCGAGTTCTTCCGGATCACCAATACCAGATAGCATCAGCAGCTGCGGGCTTTGAAATGCTCCGGCAGATAAGATGACTTCCCTGACGGCGCTGATATTTCTGGATGATCCCGAGGTGTGTGATAATTGAATCTCGACACCGGTGGCTGTCAGTTGATCGTCAGCCGTCGTTTCTGTCAGTACTTTATTTACCTGGCAATCAGTAATTACCGTCAGGTTTTTTCGTGTCAGTATCGGGTGAAGAAAAGCATGGGCGCTGGAGCAGCGTTCGCCGCGATTGATGGTGGCTTGATACAAACCGACACCGCGTTGTTCGGTACCATTAAAATCGTGATTATATGGCTGACCAGCTTGTTGGGCGGCCGATACAAAATTACGGCTGATAGGCTGAATATGATTTAAATCACTGACGACTAATTCACCATGAATACCGTGGTAATGATCGTCCTGTAGCTGTGAACGCTGTTGTTTCATGGTGGCACGAAAGTAGGGTAATAGGTCGTCATAACCCCAGCCACTGGCGCCGACAGATAGCCAGCGCTGATAGTCCTGCTGGTGGCCGCGGGTATACACCATGGCATTAATTGCACTGCTGCCACCCAGCGTTTTTCCCCTTGGGCTGTACACCTGGCGATGATTCAACGCCGTACCTTCCTGGCTGGAAAATTTCCAGTTGTATTTTTTCCATTGAATCAAAGCCGCGACCATCGCCGGGATCCGAATCGCGGCAGAGTGGTCCACAGGCCCGGCTTCCAGTAAGCACACCGAATAATGGCCATTCGCCGATAATCGATTGGCCAGTACACATCCGGCTGAACCGGCGCCAACAATAATAAAATCGAATTGCTGTGGAAATGTTTCCGGAAGTTTGTGTGCTTGGTAAACGGGCATGATTTCAACTTACAGTATTGTTAACAGGGTCACAGACTACCTGATTAATGGAAGTCATGGGAGGTGATTTCCAGCTGTTTGATGGTGTCGGTTAAATCCAGTAGCCGGTAGGCAATCATATGAATCACACCGGAATTCTCATCTTTTTCGAGTTTGCCATAGACCTGTAAAATACGAGATTTCACCAGGGTTTTGAGTTGGCGTTTGGCCGTCGATAGCCAAACAACGATATTAATACTGCCGGTTTCGTCTTCCAGTGTGATAAATGTCACTCCGGCAGAGGTTCCGGGCCGTTGGCGGCAAGTAACCAGTCCGGCAACATACACCTCGCTGTTGTGCTGGCATTGCGTCAGGCCCAGTGCGGTGACACTGGCGCCGAGTTTGCCTTGTTCGCGCAATATTTCTAACGGATGCCGACCCAGTGTCAGTCCGAGGCTTTGATAATCCTCCTGTAAGTTATCAATTTCATTCGGTGCCTGCAGATAATCTTGTGAGAAGGGATTATCTAACTGTAATGGGGTTAATAAATCGTCCTGAATGGGTTCCGCGACCTGCCAGCGTGCCTGGTATCGGTGCTGCGATAAACTATCAAACGCACCGGCGCTGGCAAGTGACTCCCGTTCTTGTTTATTCAGTTGTGCCAGGCGAATACATTCAGCAATACTGTTGTAACCGTTTTCAGGCTTATGTTGTTGTAAGCGCTGCGCTGCATCCTGATTAAATCCTTTAACCAGTCGCAGACCTAAACGAAGTGGCTGACTTTTATTTATACCCTGATCAACCTCGATTCGATGATCCCAGCCGCTGTGATTAATATCCACAGGTAACACTTTTACGCCATGGTGGCGTGCGTCTTCAATTAATTGCGCCGGGCTGTAAAACCCCATCGGCTGACTATTTAATAACGCACAGCAAAACACATTAGGATAATGACATTTCAGCCAGGCAGTAACATAGACCAGCAGAGCGAAACTGGCTGCATGTGATTCGGGAAATCCGTATTCACCAAACCCTTCCAACTGACGCTGGATACGGCGGATATATTCCTGTTCAAAGCCGTTAACCAACATATTGGCTTCCAGCCGCTGCTGTAATCGGTGCATATGACCTTTTTTACGCCAGCTGGCCATTGAACGTCGTAATAAATCGGCTTCGGCGGCGGTAAAGTCGGCAGCAACCATCGCAAAAGCAATCACCTGCTCCTGGAATAAAGGAATACCCAGAGTACGCTCCAGAATCGGTCTCAATGCCTCCATCGGGTAGTCTGCAGCTTCTTGTTGATTACGACGTTTTAAATAAGGGTGAACCATGTCACCATGAATCGGACCGGGACGGACAATAGCGATCTGTACAACCAGATCATAATAATTACGAGGTTTTAACCGCGGTAACATATTCATCTGAGCCCGGCTTTCAACCTGGAAAACCCCCACGCTGTCGGCTCGTTGTAACATCTGATACGTAGCCGGATCATCGCGTGGGATATCTGCCAGCGTTGTTTGTTGTTCTGTTGTCGATAACATTTCCAGAGAGCGGCGAATCGCTGACAGCATACCCAGCCCGAGAATATCAACTTTCATCAGTCCGAGTGATTCCAGATCTTCTTTGTCCCACTGAATGACAGTACGGTCAGCCATACTGGCATTTTCTATAGGGACCAGATCGGCTAATAAACCTTCGCAGATAACAAAACCACCGACATGTTGAGATAAGTGACGGGGGAAATTGATAATATCAGCGACCAGTTGTTTAAGCGAACGCAATAAATGACCAGGCTCCTGACTGCCGGTTAACAGTTCATCCAGCCAGTTTTCGCCATGATAACGCCAACCGTAGTTGGCAATGCGTTGTTCTAACTGCAGCAGATTAAGACCCAGTGCTCGGGCAACATCACGGATGGCACTTTTACGGCGATAGCTGATTACGGTGGCTGCCAGTGCTGCTCGTTCTCGTCCGTATTTGCGATAAATATACTGGATCACTTCCTCGCGTCGCTGGCTTTCAAAATCAACATCAATATCCGGCGGCTCGTTGCGCTCTTCGGAAATAAACCGTTCAAATAACAAGCTGACTTCAGTCGGATTGACCTCGGTAATTTCCAGACAATAACAAACGATCGAGTTTGCTGCTGAACCACGTCCCTGGCAGAGAATGTTCTGAGATCTGGCAAATCGAACGATGTCATAAACGGTTAAAAAATAATGTTCATAGTGTTTGTATTGAATCAGTGTCAGTTCTTTTTCTATGGTTTTTTTTACAGTTTTCGGAATACCTTTGGGGAAACGCTTTCTGGCACCCGCCATGACCAGATCTTTCAGATGCTGATGCGGGCACTGATGTTCAGGTACCAGGTCTTCTGGATAGTGATAGGAAATTTCATCAAGATTAAAGTGACATCGGTCAGCGATCTCCGACGTGGTTGAAATCAGTTCTTGCGGATACAGATGATGCAGTTTTTGGGTGGAGCGCAGCTGACGCTCGGCATTGCTGAATAATCGGTCTTTACTTTGCTCAATGGTCTGATTCATGCGTATCGCCGTCAGACAATCCTGTAGTGATTTCCGCTGACTATGATGCATATGAACATCATTAGCACAGACAACGGGTAGCTCTTCACTTTTTGCCCATTGCAGAATTTGTTGATAGTTGTGACTGTCATGTTCATCCAGCAGACGTTCTGCTAATAGCCAATAGCGATTTTTATCGGGTTGTGGATGATAAAATTGGTTGATCAGCTGTTGCTCTTCATACTGATGAATATCTGCCGGACGACACAATAAAAAGAGATGTTTGAGAGGCAATAAATCTTGACTGGAAAACCGATAATGGCCTTTTTCTGCCTGACGACGACAATGACTGATCAACTGGCTCAGTTCGCTATAGGCTTTTTTATTCGGAGCAATTAATACATAGCAGCTACGTTTTTTCTCATCATAAAACTCACTGCCAATAATTAACCGAGTTTTTAACTTTTGGTCTTTTATCGCCTGATGTGCACGCACAACACCCGCCAGCGAGCATTCGTCGGTAATCGCCAGAGCGCGATACTGTAACTGATCGGCACGTTCAATCAGTTCCTGTGGGTGTGAGGCACCGCGTAGAAAAGAAAAGTTGCTGACACAGTGCAGCTCGGCATATTGTCGGGGGCGAATGGTATTATTACCAGAATCATCACTCATGAAAAATAGCCCTGAATAAACCATTGTTTACGGGCATCACGAAATACCCATAAGTGTTGCCGTGTATTTTTCTGTTGTTCGATCACCTGATAATAATCACGTTGTTGCTGCTCTCCGTGTTGCCACCAACCACTACTGATACGTTCGGGACCAGAAATTATGTGTTCCGGTTCTGCACAGGGAATCGCCTGTGCCAATAGCCATAATGGCCGGTCGTTTTGGCCCGTCACACGATGACGATTGTTTGCCGGATAGACCTGTTCAGCCTGCAGTGCCTGCCAGGCATGATCGGGTCGGGCATCGGCATTACTGGTTAAACGGAATAACTGGTTGTGTTCCAGTCGGGCTTGCAGGCGATTGAGCAACTGCTGGCCGTGTTCCTGGCGACAATGTACAGAATCTGGCCAATAGTCTGTTTGCTGTGGCTGCTGACTGACAAATCGACACACCTGAAGAACCATTTCCCGTACTGGCGCGGTTAACGTCTTCTTCTCTAATTGGTAACGAATTAACTGGGTTAATTCCTGCTGACGGTATTCCGCCCGGGCAAAACGAATCAACCAATGACTGTCATTATTGAGATCCCCGGCATGTTGGCGGTGCTTCAGTCGAATTCTGACATGATCAATCGCCAGTTGCCGTTGGTGCAGAAAAGCACTGAGGACGCTGAGCTGTCGGCGTAATGGAAACAACAGGCCGTTAACGTGTTCAACGTCGTGAATGAATAACGCTTCATCACAGAAGTCGAGTGGTGGTTGGAAGAATTTCATTGTGGTTGGTTTGTCGCCACTCAACTGCATCAGCCAGTGAATCAAGTCACTGTCGAAGCGACTGGCGAGTTCCGATAGTGGCAGTTTCAGTAGTTGGTGGTAATGGTGAACACCGAAGCGCTGTAACGCCAGCTGATGAGATTCTGCTAACCCCAGCTGCGCCATCGATAACGGCCGGAGTTGTTGTTGGTTATCCATCTTTAACTGCTGGTGTTTAAGCGGATGTTGCCACTGCCGGGTTTGGCCGCAGTTATTGACGGCCAGAACTTTGGCAACCGCGGGGGTATAGCCCAGGGCTATTTGCAGTGGCCACTGATACGCTTCAGCCCGTTTCTGAATCTGCTGACACAAAGCGGATGCGCCACCAAACAAATTTTGCATACTGGCAGCCTCAAGCCAAAGTCCTTGTGGCGGATCAAGACATACTTGAGCAGAAAAACGGTATGCCCACAGCGCTTGTTGCTGTAGCAGCTGTTCGGCCTTGTGCGGATCCATCAGGCTGGTTTGCAGGTTGCTGCACAGACACAGAGCGCTGGCTAAGGGCATATCCACTTCGACACCGGCATCGGCTGCCCGTGTATTGCGCTGACAGACATAATACTGCCCTCCCTGGGCTTCCAGCAGAGCGAAGGGACCCGCCTGCTGCTGATGGAAGCTGTGCAGGTACAAATCCGGAAAATACAGATAAATCCAGAAATTCATAAAGACGGTGCCGGGCTGATGTGCGCCAGATCGTGGTTCAGAGTGAAAGGGCTGCTTGGCCAACTGCCCCGGCGCTTCAGGAATTCCAGTGTCAGGCCTTGTCGCTGGCGCTGCAGTTTTAACCGCAATGCCGCCGGAGAACCGCTGGCATCAAACGGAGTTTGTGGCCATAGCCAGCAAAAGCTCTGACTGTCCTGGGCCGCGATCTGCAACCGTCGGATATGTTGTTTGTGCCATTGTTGCGGCCAACCCAGCACGGCACTGCATTGACCACTGCGCAAACCTTCCTCCATGCACCATAAAGCTTGCTCATAACTCTGGCTGTGTACAACCAGTATCTGTTTCAGCTCGACTCCGGCACTCATTAATGTGGGGGCATAAGGAATGGCGGGTGGCGCGACCCATAACAACCACTTGGCTTGCTGGCTCAGTGTTGCCAGTGCCGGTAAAAGCAGACTGACCTCGGCACTGCCTGGCTGGGCGTAGATTTCACACACCTGACCAGGCTGCCAGCCGCCACCAGGCAAGTACTGATTCAGTTCGGTAAAACCACTACTCAGTATGTTATCGGATTCGTCCTGGCAGTCATTGGCAGACCAAACCTGGCCCAGACCAATCATCTGCTGCAGCGTATCGACCGGTTGTTTTGCTGTTTTTTTGTAAAGCCCTGTGTGTTGTGTGCTGACCATTATTGAATGCCGGTATATGTTTTTATATACAGTACTGTACAAATAACCAGTATTCAATGGTTGGGAACACAACCAACCATGAGATGCCTGAAATGACAGCTGCTTTGTTATTCCGGTATCTATTGACGTTTATCACCAGTTGCAGCTTTAAGATTTTAATAATGATATTCGATTAATTTACAATCCTGCATATAAACTCCGGAAACTCAGGTACTTAGAGACGTAAGCAAGGCCCGGTAAGGATTTTTATAAGATGCCATGCTTAGCCGCTATAACTCTGTACTTTTGTCTGATTAGCGTCTTTAATTCGTGAACAAGGTTAATTTATATATTTATCTTTTGATAAACCGAGGTTTATCAATTGTTCCGAGTCTGCAGTAGTTGTCAATGAAGTTACCCAGTCTGAATGCCTTAACTGTTTCCCAGCTCAGATCCCCGGTCTGGGCCTACGATGTGGTTGGTCAGAAAATGGTCTGGGCTAATGCATCTGCATTGGAATTATGGGACGCTGACAGCCTGGACGAGTTTTGTAACCGGGATTTTTCCAGTGATCAATCTCAGGCGGTACAGCAAACTCTGATGGGATATATGGAACGCTTTAACGTCGGTGAACACATCGACGTTTGGTGGGAAATACAACCAAAAGGGCAGAAAAAACGGGTTTTCTGTCGTTTGTCTGGCGTGATGGTCGAGCTGGAAGACGGTAGCGAGCGCATGGTGATGTTACTGGAAGGGCAGTTCTCACCGGAAATGCTCAGTGATGGTGGTATACCTTCGGCTGCCATGGCCGTTATTTTTGATGAAGACGGCAGCATCATCAGCGTTAATCCTCCGTTTATCGAACAGTTCGGTGACAATATCGAAAACCTGCGCCAGGTTCTGGTTGACGACATCAGTGTCTGGTTCGTTAAAGTCATGAGTTCCAATGGCCGTGATATTGAGCTGAATACCCTCAAAGGGATGCGCTGGCATCACGCTGAAGTGAATATCCAGCATAAAATTTCTTCTTCACCTTGTTATGTCCTTACCCTGATTGATATTCAGGAACGTAAGCTGCGCGAAATTGAAACCGCTAATGAAGCCCGCTCCGACCTGTTAACCGGATTAATGAATCGTCGTGGTTTACTGCAATATATGTCGAGCCATCAGGGTAAAGAATATTCGCTGTTTTATATCGATTTGGATGGTTTTAAACCCATTAATGACAGTTACGGGCATAACGCCGGAGACGCATTGCTGCGCCGTCTGGCCAATGTGTTGATGTCGCAGCCTGGTAAAAAAGTCTGTGCGCGCCTTGGTGGCGATGAATTTGTTGTGGTTTTTCTCGGTAAAAACAGTACTAAAGGTATTCTCGAAAAGGCACGACAGTTGTTATACGACTTATCACGTCCATTTGAAGTGGCCAGTGATTGTGTTGTCAGAGTGTCCGCCAGTATTGGTATTGCCTGTTCTCCGGAAGACTCGTCTGATATTTATGAATTGGTCGTTCAGGCGGATGCAGCAATGTACGAAGCGAAAAAACAGGGACGTAATCAGGCTGTGGTTTATCAACCGGGCATGGAATCGTATCTGCGACGTCGTACTGAAATTCTGCAGTATCTGGATGAAGCCATCAGTAATAATGAATTTGTTCTGCATTATCAGCCAATTATTAATGCTCAGAGTAATGAGACCGTAATGGTTGAAGCGCTATTACGCTGGCATCATCCAACATTAGGGCATTTGTCGCCGCTGGAATTTATTGCGGTAGCAGAAGACAGCGGTAAAATTGCGCGTCTGGAATCCTGGGTTATTCAACAAGTCTGCCGTGATCTGACGGATATTCGTCAGCGTTTTTCACCGCAGGCAAAAGTCACTATTAATATATCAGGCGCACACATGGTTCAGCCTGGTTTCATCGACAAACTGGTGGCGTTGTTAACTTCGTATAATTATCAGGCTGATGATGTGGTGCTGGAACTGACAGAGAGTGTACTGGTACCCGTTGTCGAAGAAAATAATCCTTGCCTGGATCAGCTGGTGGAAGCCGGGTTTAAACTGGCCATTGATGATTTCGGTACCGGCTATTCCTCGTTGGCTTATATCAGTCAGCTGCCAGCACATTACGTTAAAATTGATAAAGCGTTTATTGATCGTCTGCAGCAAGATCACAATACACTGATTTTTATCCGCGATTTATGCGAGAAATTTAATATGCAGTGCATTGCTGAAGGTGTTGAGGTGATGGCTCAGAAAGATATTCTGAGTAGCACCAGCATTTTACTGCAGCAAGGGTATTTCTACGCTATGCCGCAGCCACTGGAGTCATTAACCTCGCTGGAAGCTACCCGTGCTGGTATCGAAGTGATCCATCACCAATAAATAGCTGTTACCACTCGATCCCTGCCTGAGCTTTTACTCCGGCCTTAAAGGCGTGCTTTTCCATTTTCATATCGGTAACTGTGTCGGCGTATTCACGCAAAGCGCTCGGTGCACCGCGGCCGGTAAGAATCACGTTCTGATCCTTTGGACGGTTATCCAGAGCTTCCTTTAAGGTTTCCCAGTCGAGCAGCTTGTAAGCCAGCATATACGTAATTTCATCAAACATTACGGTGCGCAGTTGTGGATTTTCCAGCATGGCTTTGGCTTTGGGCCAAACGGTATCAAATGCCAGTTGATCGCGCTCTTTATCCTGAGTTTCCCAGGTGAAACCGGACCCCATGACCTCATGTTGCAGCCCATCCAGATTTTTCAGGATATTAGCTTCGCCGCAGTTCCAGGTGCCTTTAATAAATTGCACCAATCCGGCCTGGTAACCGTGTCCCAACGTCCGGATAACGGTACCGAAGCCCGAACTGCTTTTACCTTTACCGGTTCCGGTTAACACGATCACCACACCGCGCTCTTCCTGGGCGCGTTCGATGGCGGCATCTACTTTGGCTTTGTGGCGCGCCATTTTTTCTTTATGGCGCTGATTTGCTATCTCTTTGTCGGTTAGTTGTTCAGCGGTCAACTTTTCGTTTTCTTGGCTCATGTTCACTTCACAGTCGTTCCCCAGATCCTTTGACTATACTGGATTAAGGAACAGTTCTCACTCACCAACGACTTTGCAGTGTTTGAGCAATCAGGTACTCAGTAATAACCGATAAACTCCGGGAGCCTTTAATGGACGAGAATCCGCTGGATAATGCCCAAACTGTTGATATCGATCCGCAGGAAACCAAAGAGTGGCAGGATGCTATTCACTCTGTCATCCGTGCTGAAGGTGTCGAACGGGCGCATTATCTGATTGAGCGTATTGCCGAACGGGCAACGAAAAGCGGCATGCCATTGCCATATGCGTTAAATACCCCTTATCGCAATACGATTTCACCGGAAAATGAAGCCCCGATGTCGGGCGATTTATTTATGGAACGGCGCATCCGCTCGCTGGTGCGTTGGAATGCACTGGCGATGGTACTGAGAGCAAATAAGGAAGGAGGTGGTGATCTGGGAGGTCATATTTCCAGTTTTGCTTCCAGTGCAACGTTATACGATGTGGGTTTTAACCATTTTTTTCGGGCGCCGAATTCAGCCAATGAGGACTGTCCTCACGGTGATCTGCTGTACTACCAGGGTCACGTTGCACCGGGTATTTACGCTCGTTCGTATCTGGAAGGCCGTTTTCAGGAATCCGATCTTGAGCGTTTTCGTCAGGAGGCGCTGGGTCCGGGGTTATCTTCCTACCCTCATCCGAAACTGATGCCGGATTATTGGCAATTTCCGACGGTATCCATGGGGTTAGGGCCTTTGCAGGCGATTTATCAGGCGCATTTTATGCGTTATTTATCGGCCCGCGAGCTGGTACCACGAAAAGATCGTAAAGTCTGGGCCTTCCTCGGTGATGGTGAGTGTGACGAACCGGAAACACTTGGAGCGATTGGTCTTGCGGGTCGTGAAAAACTGGAAAACCTGATCTTTGTCATTAACTGTAATTTGCAACGCCTGGATGGCCCGGTGCGGGGCAATGGCAAGATTATTCAAGAGCTGGAAAGTCAGTTCCGGGGCGCCGGCTGGAATGTCATTAAAGTGGTATGGGGTCGTTTCTGGGATCCATTACTGGCAAAAGATCGCAAAGGACTATTGCAGAAGCGAATGGATGAAACCGTCGATGGTGAATTTCAGAATTACAAAGCCAAAGGTGGAAAATACACACGTGAGCATTTCTTTGAAGCCTATCCTGAATTAAAAGAAATTATTAAAGATTTGTCCGATGACGATATTTATAAATTAAATCGTGGTGGTCACGACCCTTACAAAGTATTTGCGGCGTACCAGGCGGCTATGAACCATAAGGGGCAGCCAACGGTTATTCTTGCGCATACCGTAAAAGGTTATGGTATGGGAGCAGAAGCTGAAGGACAGAACCAAGCGCATCAGGTAAAAAAACTGGATATCGAAAGTATTCGCGCATTCCGTGATCGTTTTGATATTCCGGTGCGTGATGAAGATCTGGAACATCTGCCTTTTTATCGCCCTCCTGCAGACAGCCCTGAGCTGCAATATATGCGTAAGCAGCGGGAAAAACTGGGTGGTTTTTTACCACAGCGCAATGAAAACTGGACCGCACTGACCGCACCGGATTTAGCATTCTTCAAAGCACAAACCGATGGTACGGGAGAACGCGAAATTTCGACCACCATGGCATTTGTGCGCATCATGTCACAGTTGATTAAAGACAAAACCATGGGGGATCGAGTCGTCCCGATTGTGCCGGATGAAGCACGAACCTTTGGTATGGAAGGTATGTTCCGCCAGTTGGGTATATATTCCTCGGAAGGTCAATTGTATGAGCCGGTTGATCAGGGTCAGGTAATGTATTACCGCGAAGATAAAAAAGGTCGGATTCTGGAGGAAGGCATCAACGAAGCAGGCGCATTTTCTGCCTGGATGGCTGCGGGAAGTTCATACAGCACTAACGGCCTGGCGATGATACCGTTTTATATTTATTACTCCATGTTTGGTTTCCAGCGAGTTGGAGACCTGGCCTGGGCAGCCGGTGATATGCAATGTCAGGGCTTCTTAATTGGTGCTACTTCCGGGCGTACCACATTGAATGGTGAAGGCTTACAACACCAGGACGGTCACTCCCATATTCTCGCCTCAACCATTCCTAATTGTGTGTCTTACGACCCAACCTATGCCTACGAGTTGGCGGTAATTATTCAGGATGGTTTAAAGCGGATGTATGAGAAGAAAGAAAAAGTCTTTTATTACATCACCAGTCTGAACGAGAACTATGCACACCCGGCAATGCCTGACGGTGTGGAAGAAGGCATTCGCCGTGGTATTTATCGCCTAAAAGCCAACACTCAGTCTGGTCCGAAAATTCAGCTATTGGGCTGCGGTTCGATTTTACGTCAGGTCGAAACAGCGGCGGAATGGTTGGCCGATCAAGGTATCAGTGCAGATGTCTGGAGTGTCACGTCATTTAATGAATTACGTCGTGATGGTCTGGCTTGTGAGCGTCAGGAATATCTATCCGCGGGGGATCAGCAGGTACAACCGTATGTTACCCGGCAGTTAGCGGCTTCCAGTGGTCCTATCCTGGCAACCACGGATCATATGAAAGCATATGCTGAACAAATTCGTCCGTTTATTCCTGAAGGTCGTCGTTATCGTTGTTTAGGCACCGATGGCTTTGGCCGTAGTGATTCACGCGAAAACCTGCGTCGTTTCTTTGAGGTTGACTGGCAACATGTGGCCTGGGCGGCGGGTTTTGAACTGCTGAAGCAGGGCGATCTGAAGCCGACTGAACTGGAACAATGGCGCACAGCGCTCAACATCGATGCCAGCAAACCCGATCCGCTTTACTCGTAATAAGCGTACTCATAACCAGGCAGGGTAGTAAGGAGAAATACGTATGAGCAAAGAGTTCCGAATTCCGGATTTGGGCGGGGCGGGCGACGTTGAAGTGATCGAGATTTCCGTCGCAGTGGGCGATCAGATCGAAGCGGAACAAACTTTACTGGTGCTTGAAACAGACAAAGCCAGTATGGAAATCCCAGCGGAAGATGCCGGTCGGGTAGAAGCTATAAAGATCGCGGTTGGTGATAAAGTTAATGAAGGCGATGTATTTATCAGCATTGTATCCCGCTCTGACAATTCATCTGTCGAGGCCACAGTCGCGGAAGTCGAAACAACGGAGGTTACGGTTCCTGCGTCGGAAAGTCAGACGAATAGGGTGACTGAACGTACTGAAAAAGCCATTGTTATTCCGGATCTGGGAGGGAGTGAAGGCGTAGAAGTGATCGAAGTGAATGCCGTGGTTGGAGATCAGGTAGAGGAGGAGCAAACCATCCTGGTGCTGGAAAGCGATAAAGCAACCCTGGAAATTCCAGCTGGCGAAGCCGGTGAGATTACTTCTCTGGCTGTTGTCGTGGGTGACAAGGTGAGCGAAGGGGATGCAATGCTGACTCTGCGGTTGGCGGCAAGCTCAGACGACCATACGTCCGACGATGTTTCGTCTCCACAGGACCTCGCCTCAAAGAACAGCAACCATGTAACGTTACACACTGAAACACCGAAAACACCTGTCAATCCTGACCCAAATTCAGTAGTGCAGCCGCCACCGACGCGGGTCTCTGGCCAGGTGCATGCAGGGCCTGCTGTGAGAAAACTGGCGCGGGAATTCGGTGTCGAGCTGTCAGAAGTCAATGCCAGTGGTCGTAAGGGACGTATCACCAAGGATGATGTTCAGCAGTTTGTTAAGCAACGTATTAACGCCCCTCATAGCGCTGCAGGGGGAGGAATTCCGGCCATACCAGAGATCGATTTCTCCAGATTTGGTGCTGTATCGACCGAACCTCTGAATAATATTAAACGGGCGACAAGCAAAGCAATGACGGCTGCCTGGCTGAATGTACCCCAGGTTACCCAGTTTGATCTGGCCGATATTACTGACCTTGAAAGCTATCGTAAGACCCAGAACACACGGTACCTCAGCCAAGGTTTACGTTTCTCTGTCGTGCCGTTTGTATTGAAAGCTCTGGCTAAGGTTTTACGGGAATTTCCACAATTTGCTTCGTCACTGAGTCGTGACGGCGAGTCTTTGATCTTAAAAGACTATGTTCATATTGGTGTGGCCGTTGATACGCCAAAAGGATTACTGGTGCCTGTAATTCGTGACGTTGATCAACTTTCTGTTACAGAAATCACACAGCAGATTAATGAAAAAGCGCAAAATGCCCGTGATGGTAAGCTAACCTTATTAGATATGCAGGGTGGCTGTTTCAGTCTATCGAGTCTGGGTGGCATTGGTGGTACTGCATTCACGCCGATTGTGAACCCACCGGAAGTGGCTATTCTTGGACTATCGAAATCTGAAATGAAGCCGATATGGAATGGACAGGAGTTTGTTCCGAGACTGATGTTGCCACTCTCTTTATCGTATGACCACCGGGTAATTGACGGGGCAGAAGCGGCCAGATTCAGCCAACGTTTGGTTGACTGCCTGCAAGATTTAAGAAACGTGCTGATGTAATCGTGATTAGTGGGTTGCATGCAGCCGACTATAAAAATACAAGGGGTTTAATCGCTCATGTTAAAGGCTCTTATGTGGCCAGCTATTAAATTTATGGGGCGACTCAATTACGCCGCTAAATTTGGCCTGATTAGTTTTCTGTTTACTTTGCCGTTGGTGGTGCTTAGTGGACAGGTATTTTTGTCAGCTTTTGAAACAGTGAAAAAAACCGAGTATGAACTATCCGCCATCGGCACCATTGGAGAACTGATAGAGTTCTCTCATGATCTTGAACTCTATCGTGATCAGGCGTCGGTGTTACCTTTTATGAGTAATGCTGAGCTTGAACAAAAAATGTCCCGCCACAAAGACGGCATTGAAATTCAGCTGAAGCGCTTGATTGATAACAGTCAAACAGAGGCGCTGCGTGAAAACCTGGAAGCATGGCGTCGTGATTATGGCATTCGATTAAGTATTGTTGGAGAAAACCGGCAATCGGTTTACGCCGATCAATTACAGCATTACCAGACGGCCGTTGACGAATTTCAATCGTTAATTCGTCAATACAGCCAGGCCAGCGGCGTGAGTTTAGATCCTGATTTCGAAATTCAGGGGCTGGTATCCATCTTGTTAAATGATATGCCACAAGTGATTGAAGCTGCGGGGACTGCCCGTGCGATTGGTACATACGGGATGATTGAGAAGTACATTAAGTCCACCACCTTCGACTTATTAAACGATGCTTACGATGCCTTAATTTCTGCGGAAGCTGTTATGGCGGTTGTTGTTGCCGCTTCTAATGAAGCGGGTTTTTCTAAGCTTGGGGAAGCGGCTTATGCAGCAAATAACTCCCTGGAGAATATCCGCATCAAACTCGACGACGAGGCCATCTCTGCTGTTTCTGTGGAAATGACATGGCAGGAGTATGATAAGTTTTTTGAGACGGAGATGAATCAATTACAGAATATCGAAGCCAAGATTCTACCACTGATTGCCGAAAAGCTGCGGGAACGTCTGCAAACTCAACAAAGTAAAGTGCGTAATTTTCTAATTGTTATTGCGGTTGTACTGTCCATTATTGCATACCTGTATCTCGCATTTTTCATGTCGATCCGATTCACAATTAAACGTTTTTCGAAAACGGCAAGCTCCATTGCAGAGGGTAATCTGACTCAGGAGATCAGATTCCAGGGGCAGGACGAGATGGGTCAATTACGCGACTCATTTAACGGCATGGTGTCGAATATCCGTACGACATTGGCAGCCGTTAAGGAATCGGCTACTGCAGTTACCAACAACGTCAACGACGTTGAAGGCATTGCCCAGCGCAGTCGTCAGGCCGTGCAGAACCAGCTTGATCAGACGCATGAGGTTTCTGATGCGTTGGGAGCAATGGTTGATCGTGCAGTAATGGTTACGGAACTGGCAGAGGCTGCCGAAGAGGCAGCAAGAACGGGCCAGGTGAAATCGGATGAAGCAGGTCAGGTGGTTACTCATGTGATGGGAGAGGTCAGACGTCTGTCACAGGAAATGGAGAACTCGATGGAGGCAGTCAATCGATTGGCTGAAAATTCAACGAGTATTTCCAGCATTCTTGAAACGATAAAAGGTATTGCAGAACAAACGAATCTGTTAGCACTCAATGCTGCAATTGAAGCTGCAAGAGCGGGTGAGCAGGGCCGTGGTTTCGCGGTCGTTGCAGACGAAGTTCGCACGCTCGCGAGTCGTACTCAAGGCTCAGCGCAAGAAATTGAGGGCCTCATCAGCGACGTTCAGCAGAATATTGTCAGCGCTGTTGATACCATGAAGGTGAATCGCGATATGGTTGAAACAACCGTAACCAATTCAGAGCAAGTGGGAGTTACCTTATCTGAAATTCAGACAAGCATGGGCGATATACAGTCGAAAACCAATGATATTGTAGTGACCGCCGGAGAACAGAAGAATAATGCCAGTGCTTTGGAAACCAATCTGGATGCCATTCGACTGAGTGGCGAGGAAACCTCAGCCAATGCCGAAGGCACCGTGGATGCGGTACGCAAAGCGCAAGCAATTACGGATTCCCTATCGCAACGGGTCGAACAATTTAAGGTACAGTAATCGGGTACAGTGACGGACAGATAAAAAAAGAGCGACTAATGGGTCGCTCTTTTTATTGGGTCTTGCATTATAACCGCTATCCGGGTTTAACGGCGTTTACAGGTGGGGACTCTGTCTTGTTCTGCTTTAATCGCCTTCTCCTCATCAATAACGTGTTGTGGAAACTGACGCATAAAACAACAGCAGATATTGTCATTAATCATCGTGCGTGGCCCATGTGGATGAGCAATGTGTTTGTAGGGAGCATGGTGGTGACCATGATCGTGTGAATGGTCGTGTGAATGATCGTGTGAATGATCGTGTGAATGGTCGTTTGAATGGTCGTTTGAATGGTCGTTTGAATGGTCGTTTGAATGGTCGTTTGAATGGTCGTGTGAATGGTCAGGTTGGAATTCTGCGTGGTGATGATGGACATCCACTTCACCTGCGGCCAAACGCCTTTCAAAGTCTTCCATCAGGGTTAGCTGTCCAGTGTGGTTTTGTGCCTGATGCTGAATCTCACTGATACGGGTAATGAAGGTATTCAGTACGTGAGACTGATCTCTCAGATAGTCAGCCTTAATAAACTGTACATCCGGTTGCTGTTCGGCAACGCTATCGACATAAGCGTAAATCCGGTCGATCAGGCGTCCGCCAAACAGGAAGTAAGGCGCGACCACCACTTTCTTAAAACCAAGCTTACACGCCATTTCGAGTCCACGTCCTACGCTGGGATAGGTGACCCCGGAATAAACCGTTTCCGACCACCCAAAGCCGAGATTTTCGCTGACCATGCGGGTTAATTTAGCGGCTTCAGCGTTGGCCTCGGTGACCGAAGTTCCACGGCCGACAACAATCAGCATGGTGTCGTACAAACTACCGGCTTCCGGAATTTGATCGTAGCCGAGTGATTCAAGGATACGTTGCTGAAAGGCAAGAAGCATTTCATTGTGTAATCCCAGCTCACGGCCATATTCGATATTCAGGTTTGGGTATTTCTGTTGGTAGGTAGTCAGTACAGAGGGAATATCATTTTTTGCATGCGTGGCTGCAAACAGCATTCCCGGGACAGCCAGAATATTTTCAACACCTTGTTCACGCAGACGATCCAGCGCCATATGAATATTGGGTGCAGAATATTCAAGGAAACCGTATTCGATTTTTAGCAGCGGGAAGCGCTGGCGTAATCCTTTAGCCAACAAGCTGAATTCTTCCTCGGCAATCTTTGCTCGACTGCCGTGACCACAGATAAGTACACCACTGCGTTCAGGTAATTGGCTTAATAGTTGATTGTAATCTTTCATGAGGTGATCTCAGTCGTTTATTCGTCTTATATGTTCGCGAATTATTATTTTTAAATTTTTGGGTGTGCGCTGCTGAAGTTTACATCGCGGGCAACTTTGCGTTTATTTTTTGGACGATAGACGTGGGCCTGACTTTCGTCATATAAGTAGGAATCGGCAAAATCGTCACTGGCCAATACATGACCGACCAGAATTAACGATGTTCGGGTAAATTTCTTTTGCCGAACCTTTTCGACAATATCCTTCAGCGTACCCATGACCTTATCCTGATCTTCCCATGAGGTGCGGTAACATACCGCTACCGGACAATCCTCACCGTAATGTGGAATTAATTCATCGACTATTTTATGTATCCGTGTAATACCCAGATGAATCGCCAGTGTCGCACCGCTGGCAGCCAGGGCAGGTAAACGTTCTCGCTCAGGAAAGGGCGTCTTACCCTCATAACGGGTCATAATAACGGTTTGCGAAACACCAGAAAGAGTCAACTCTTTACCCAACCAGGCAGCAGATGCTGAAGTGGCGGTAACACCCGGGATAATTTCGAAATCAATATTTAACTGCTTTAAGCGTCGGATTTGCTCACCGATGGCACCATAGACTGATGGATCGCCACTGTGAACTCTGGCGACATCCTGACCTTTACTTGCGGCTTGTTGAATATGTCCGATAATTTCGTCAAGGCTCAGCGATGCGGTATCAATAATACATTCGGCACTGTCTTCAACATCAGCCATAATGGCACGCGGAACGAGAGAACCCGCATATAAAATTACCGGACAAGCATTAATGCGTTTCTGAGCTTTAACGGTGATTAATTCCGGGTCTCCCGGACCTGCTCCAATAAAGTAAACCTTCATAGTTTTTTACTGTAACCCCGCGGTGTATAAATCCAATGCTTTTCTCCATTGATAATATGGCGTGACTCGCTGTTGCCGACACTCACCAGTGTGAACATATCAACATCGTTGGCATCGAGATTTTCAAGTGTCGTAATGGTAATACACTCGTCTTCCCGGGTTAGTTGTCGTCCCAATAATACGGGAGTATTACCAGGGCGGTATTGCAACAGAATGTCGCGGGCACTATTTATTTGCCAGTCACGTTTCTTCGATCTTGGATTGTAAAACGATACAACAAAGTCGCCGCTACCGCATGCATGTAAGCGCTTTTCAATGGTTTGCCACGGCGTTAATAAATCCGACAGCGAAATGGTACAAAAGTCATGCCCTAGCATAGCGCCGACACGGCTGGCTCCGGCTTGCATGGCGGATATACCCGGGACAACCTCAATGTCCACATCAAGCCATTGCGCTGATAGCAGCGATTCGGTTTCTTTTCCCTGTAGCTGCAGGTCAAGGAGTTCAAACACCAGTGTCGCCATGGCATAAATACCAATATCGCCACTTGAGATCAGGGCGGTATTATTACCCTGGGCGGCGAGATCAAGCGCCAGGCGTGCACGACCAATCTCCTCTCCTAATGGCAGATCATGGTGTCGTTTGCCATTGCATACGTCTCCAAGTAAATCCAGGTATAAACCATAAGCAACCAGATCACTGCATTGTGATAGTGCATAACTGGCCTTGGGTGCAACGAGATCACGATCACCGGGACCGGTACTGATTAAAAATAATTTTCCACTCATAAACTGCTTTTTATCTCAGATTGTTTATTAGGGTAGACCCGGGCAATAGCACAGGTTGCCTTTGCATTTTTTTGTTTTTCCACCAGTAATTCGGCAGAGGATGCCGCTAACCGATCGCCCGCTAATAACGCGCTGGATTCCGCAACACCGGCAACGCCAACAGTATCGAATACGTATTGAGAAGGATTTTTCAGTCGTGCGGAGACGGTATTAAGGTCAGCTACTGTCCAGGTTGAGAATGGACGCTGATATTTCTGCGCGATTGTAATCATGGCACGCTCGTCGGCCTTTAAGTCGATGCTATTAAAGCTGTGGACTTGATCAATCGTAATGTCTGCTTGCTTCAGGCAGTCATGAATGAGACTTTCCAGGTATTCAGCAGGACAGTTACGTTCGCACCCCAAACCCAGCGTATATTGTGGCGAAATATAGTTGTTGGCAGTGGTTGAAACCCATGTCGCCCCGAGTTTCATGGCAATCTTATGACCCCAGTCGTTAGCACCGCCCTCATGACCAGAGAGTAGGGGGATTACAAATTGTCCTGCTTCATCCACGGCGAGAACGGCCGGATCACGATATTTATCAGTCAGCACTGGGGCCAGAGTGCGAATAATGATGCCAGTAGCGCATATCGCTATCAGGCGTTCGCCTTGTTGATAAGCGCGCTGCACGATCTCGGCAAAAGGCTTTGGTTTAAATAAAATCTGGCATTCCGCCCCCTGATTCGTAACGATTTTTTGCAATCGCTGCGCCAGCAAAATGCCGGCTTCTGTCAGAGCAATTATTTTGACGGGACTCATACAATTAATCCGGCCGCTGGTTTGCAGTTACAATAAACAGGGAAAAATAAGGCCCCTTTGATTCAGGCAATTCAGCAACATCATAAACGATATTTTGCTGCTCACGGCCTACATACTCAAGATAGCGAGCGTCACGCATACGATTACTCTGACGCAGTGCCTGAATAATTTTAGCGCGATAGGGACCTGCTTTCATGATTACCAGGCTGTGGTGTTGCTCAAGTGCTTGTATAAGCTGGGCTTGTGTATGACGCCCATTAAGAATAGCAACAGATTCCGTGAGCATTGACAGTGGCATTTGTAACTCAGCTGATGCCGCGGTAAAAGAAGTGATGCCTGGTATAACCTGCGTGCTTATGTCCTCGTCGCTCAATCGTTCGAGCAGATAACTGAATGAACCGTAAAAAAGCGGATCCCCCTCGCATAAGAATGTGACGGATTTGCCCCGATGGATAAACTCACGTATACATTGTGCCGCATTGTCATAAACTGCATTTGCTTCGGTACGATCGTTTTTCATCGGCATCGTCACCGGAAAGTGAACAGCATCGCTGTCTGCAAGCGCGAGTTGGGCAATCTCCAGCGCCTGGGATTCTCCATCATGATTACATAAGTAAGCAACCACGTCAGACTGCTGAATAATCCGCATCGCCTTCAGAGTCAGCAGTTCTGGATCACCCGGACCAACACCAACACCAACAAATTGAGCGCTCATGCTGACTCTCCAAAAGGTATTTTTTCAAAGCTGAATAACGTCACTGGCAGATTGGGTCGATATAACATGTGTCCTGCCAGTTGTTCACCCCGGCTGACACTCAGCTGGAGAGTTTCACAGCGAGTCTGATATCTTTTATTGTCAGTCGATAAAGCAGACATTTGCTGAAGCGATTGATAAAACTGCAGCAGGATATGTTTACTGTCTTCTGTTACTGCACTGGCAACTATAATGCTGCGTTGATCCGATAACACAGGCAGTTGTTGCCAGCATTGCTTAAGAAGTAATTCCAGCTCACCATCGCTGCCACCAATAAATATTTTATTCGCGACCGGTAAATCAGTTAACACCTCGGGCGCACGCCGCTGGAGTGGCTTCAGATTTTGACTGACGCCAAAACGTTTTTGATTTTGCTGCAGGCATTGAAAGCGTTGGCTGTGATGTTCGATTGCATACACCGTTTGCTGTTGATTCCAGTAGGCCCATTCAACCGCAAGTGCTCCGCAGCCAGCACCAATATCCCAGCCGGTATCACCATTAGCCGGTTGTAATAAGGTTAATGCTGCAAGCCGGATTTCGCGTTTAGTGATCAGCCCTTTTCCCGGTGCTTTACCGGTAATAAATTCTTCGTCGGGAATACCGGGAAACTGTGGAAAACAGCGGGAAACCCCATGTGTTTTTATAACGCTGACTTGCAGTTCAGGAAATTTTTGATCGAGTTCACTGAGGTCGACGGCGATAAAGTTCTGTATCTGCTCCTGCGGATACCCCATATCACTGAGGATTGTGATTTCTGCTTGATGATATCCTGCCGCCACACACTCCTGGGCCAGGCGCTGTGGATGGCTGTGCTGGTCGGTGAGAATCAGCAGAGTTTGATGATCTTTAAGTGCGGAGCGGATATTTTCGGGCGGTCGTCCATGCAGTGATAAAATCTGACAGTCCTGAAATGAAATTTTCAGACGGTGACAAGCCGCCTGTAAACTGGACGGTGCTGGATGGAAGCGCAGCCACAAAGGATTGAATTGTCGCGTCAACCAGCGGCCAATACCAAACAGCAGTGGATCGCCTGAAGCCAGAATCACCAGCTCATTTTTTTCAATATCGAAGGTATTTATCAGCTGTTCGAGATCCGCTAATTTCGGGAGCACGTTACTGGGTTGCTGATGCAGTGCCGCGACACTTGCCAACTGTCGTTGTGAACCAATAACACAGTCAGCCTGTTGCAGAGCCGCAAGGGACTGTTGACTGAGCGATACCGGGTGATCAATTCCAAGGCCAATAATATGCAGCATCAGTAAATCTCTCCGCGGTTAATCCGCAGTAAAGCATTACAGGCAGCACTGGAGACAGCGCTACCGCCCTGATTTCCCATCAAGGTAATACATTCTATTTCCAGTCGCTTATGCTCTTCCCACAGTGCTTGTTTGGACTCTGCAGCGCCAATAAAGCCCACAGGCATCCCAATGACAAGAGCGGGTTTTACGCGTTCGTATTCTTCTTTATCAGCTTCACGTAATTGCTCCAGGTTTTCCAATAAACGGAACAATGCGGTTGGCGCATTCCCGATAACAACGACACTTCCCGGCAACACCTCTCGCCAGAATTTAACGGCTGCCATAGAACGGGTTTCACCGGTTTTTTTTGCCAGTTCAGCGGTTCTCGGATCATTCAGGAAACACAGTGGTGGTTGTTGAATCATACGCTTGGTGATTCCTTGCTTCACCATTTCAACGTCACACAAAATATGTGCCTTGTTTTTTAAGGCGGTCAGGCCTCGCTCACAAGCTGCGGCGCTGAAGCGGATGTTGTCGGCAACGTCAGGCATACCAATACTATGAACAATACGCATCACGACCTGCTGCTGATGATTGTCGAAGGAGGATAAATCGGTTTGCTCACGAATCGTGATAAAGCTGTTTTTCTCGATCTGTTGCGGATCAATAATGTAGTCAAAGGGCATTATTTAAGTCCTGAAAGTGTTGTACAGCCCGAAGACAAGCCGAAAGCTCTGAAAAGGTACGTTGAGCGCTATGCAATGTCGGTCTGGCGAGCATAAATACGGGAATGTTCAGTTCTGTAGCGGCCGTCAGTTTTGCTTCAGATGAGGTCGCGCCGCTGTTTTTGCAAATAATTGCCTGAACGTTATGTTGTTTTAATAACGCTATTTCAGCACTGAGGTCAAAGGGGCCGATATCAGAAATCCAGTGACACTTCTCCGGTAACTGAACAGGGGCATGAATCGAGCGCAGCAGATACGAGACGGAGCTGCCTTTCTTTTCTGAATTACTGAAACGCGATAAAGCATCAACGGTTGATTTATCCAACTGGCCCAGTGCGAGGAATATTTGTCCGTTAATTCTGTGTTGCGTTACCGCCTCAAGCACGCCTTCCATTGACTCATATTGCCATCGTTGCAACGCATCGGATGTTGGCCATGGCAAATGATGTAAACGCCAGAAGGGTATCTTGGTCGTAATCGATGTTTGCCACGCCTGTCGGCTGATGGCCGCTGCAAATGCATGAGTGGCATCAATGATCAGATCAATCGCCTGTTGCTTGCAGACGTGAAATAAACCATCGTGATGGCAATTATTGTCAGCTAATGATGTTTTAAGGAACCTGGGGCATTGGTCATTGGCAGCATATTGTGAGAACCCACCGCTGATGACAGCACAGTTCAGGTTTGGCTGGCGAACACGGCCAGCAATGCTGTACGTGACATGAATACCATGTACTTGGGACAGTGCTTGCGCCAGTTGTTTAGCAAGGGCCGTACCGCCAAGGATCAGAATATTCATAGCAATGGACTGGCGCCCAAAGGCGGCGTTGCGAAGGCGTTGCTTGATCCCACCAGATCACCCTGGCGATTAATCGCCAGTATTTCCAGTTTCATGTGCTCCGGTAAATAGCGGCTGGCAAAGGTGTGTGCTTTGTGACACAGCGCATCTGCAAGTGGAATGTCGTTCTGCTGACACCATGCGAGTGCTTCGATACTGGTATTCGCTGCGATGATTTTTTCGCACAGGTCACTATCAGCGCCGATTTCAGCAGCGGTATTGCTGATAAATGTCAGATCGATTGAAGAAGCGCGGCTGTGCAGATCAAGATGCCCCTGAGCCAGTTTGGATATTTTTCCGAATCCGCCCGACAAACTCAGATGAGTAATTTTCTGATTGTTGCGCAGATACTTCAGCAGAGCGCCGGCAAAGTCGCCCATTTCAATCAATGCCATATCGGCTAATTGATGGCGTTTAACTAACAAACGCTCGCTGCTGGTGCCGGTACTGGCTCCAATATGACGATGGTTATTATGGCTTGCGACATCAACACCCTGATGAATGCTGGCGATAAATGCGGCGCAGGAAAACGGTCTGACAATACCGGTTGTTCCCAGAATGGATAAACCACCGACAATACCCAATCGGGGATTCATCGTTTTTTGAGCAATTTTTTCGCCGTCCCGAACACCAATGGCAACCTCAAAACCGCCGGCGTAGTTGTAGTGTTTCGCCTGGATCTGTAAGTGTTGGCAGATCATTTGTCGTGGCACCGGATTGATGGCTGGCTCGCCCACGGCTAGGGACAGGCCTTCACGGGTAACCGTGCCGACACCTTCCGCGGCACGAAATGCAATACCGGGCTGCTCGGTTAAATGCAGCTCAGCAATGATTTCGGCACCATGGGTGACGTCAGGATCATCGCCTGCATCTTTAATCGTACTGGTCCGAACCGCGCGATCAGAGCCTTCGATGGGTTGATAACCTTCGATCATCAGCTCGGCATATTTTTCCGCCTCGGCGGAGGTATCGGTTGTTTGTTTACGGCGTTTTTGTGGCAGTAGGACTGAAACCGTTTTGGGTTTTCTGTTACCCAATAAAAACTCCGCAGCTGCGACACAACAGGCCGTTGCGCAGCAGCCTGTGGTGTAGCCGGTACGCAGTGCTTTTGTCGGACTGGTCTCCTGACTTTCGGGCCACACAGGATAAAGTCTCAGGTCGCCTGATACAGCCAGAAGCCACCAATAGCGATGGCCGCACCTGCAATGATCTGACGACAAATCATAAACAGGCGAATCGATTTTTGCTGTAACTGTTTCTGCACGTGTCCGAAGATCAGTCCAAAGGTGACCATGGATACCAGAACACCGGCAGAAAATAACAGTAGGTATGCTAAGGCCGTACTGGTTTCGGCCTGGATCATGGCCGGAATTAAGGCCAGAGCAGGTGCACTGCCGGCCAAGCCATGAAGTACACCCACCATGACCGGAGTATGTGCTTCCTGAAACTGATGTTGCGGTGTCTGTTCATGGCCATCAACGCGAATATGGGTATGACGTAAGGTTCCGTGACTATGAGTTGTAATACTCAGCTTTTCTTTACGGAATTGCCAGAAACACACCATTCCTAAAACAATCAGCAGAACACCAACGCTGGATTCGGCCACACGCTGCACAGGTTCAGGTAATGCAATGCCCAAACCAAATAACAGCATACCGAGAATCAGTAACACGCCACCATGACCCACTGCCCAATTAGCACTGAACTTTAATGTGCGGCGCAGGCCGGGTTGACGGTTACTCAATGCAGAAACAGCCATCACATGATCAGCATCCAGTGCGTGTAACAGTCCTAACCCTAGCCCGGTGAATAAAAGTGTCATAATTTCTGGAGTCATATTGAGGGTACTTCCTGGTAGCCAAACAATTTAGCGATGGCGAGTGGATTGGATGGAAAAAATAAGTGCAAATAGCTGGCCGTTAACCGATTTTGGCGAAACACAGCCTCGCCGGGGGCGCTGTGCCGCTGACGTTTGCCATAGGAGATTGCTTCAGGCGTACCATGGGCAAGTGACCTGTGGTGCGCGTGTGCTCGCACATTCCCTTCCGGTAATGGTGCGGTTTGCATGCCCTGGCAGCCGCGCTTACCACGCATCGCTCCATGACCGGTTAATGCGGCTGCCATCGGATATTGTTGATCGTTCAGGTCTGTCAGCGTTTCGAGACAGTATAAGAAACCCCCACATTCAGCCAATACCGGCAACCCAGATTGAACCGATTCACGAATTTGCTGCAACATTTGGGTATTTTCTGACAATGACCGAGCGTGTAACTCAGGGTAGCCGCCAGGTAACCAAATGGCGTCGCAAGCCGGGAGTTCATGATCTGACAAAGGGGAGAAGTAACAGACCTTGGCCCCCATTTTTCTGAGTAAATCGACATTTGCCTGATAAATAAAACTGAACGCATTATCTTTGGCAATTGCGATGGTTTTTCCAGCTAATGCCTGATCAATGTTGTCGCAGCCCCCGGAATAACTGTCAACGGCATAAAACTCGGTAGCGGGTAGCGATTGTATTAACGGTAATAGACCCGCCAGCTGTAAAGCATCTGCGGCTGCTTCAAATCTTTGTTCCAGCTCTTGATGTATCTCGTTTGCCTGGACCAGTCCCAGATGTCTCTCTGGTAGCGCGATATTCTCTGCCCGTGGCAAATTCGCCCACAGCGGTAAACACTCGGGTAAATTGTCTTCAATTAACTCCCGATGCCTTGCGGTACTGCAGTGGTTGGCTATCAGCCCGGTGACTGTGATGTCCTGACGAAATGAAGCCAATCCTGAAGCCACGGCTGCGGCTGTTTGTGCCATGCCTTTGACATCCATGACCAGCACCATAGGAATATTAAAACGCGCTGCAAGATCTGCACTTGAAGGAGTGCCATCGAACATTCCCATCGCACCTTCGACAATAATCAGATCGTTTTGCTGAGCGGCTTCAAAGAAACGCTGCTGGCAATACTGGTCGCCTGCCATCCACAGGTCAAGAGGTTCGACTGCCTGACCCGACGCTTGCTCCAGAATCTGAGGATCGAGATAGTCCGGTCCACACTTAAAGACTTTTACCTTACATTGCTGGCGTTTCAGTAACCGGGCAATACCCGCAGTGATCGTGGTTTTGCCCTGACCGGATGCAGGCGCCGTTAAAAATACGGCGGGACATGTTGCTGGAGGCTGTTGCATGGAGGTTGCCTGCTATTCGGGTTGGTGGCGACTTTTCCACAGTATTTCTGAACCATTCTCGCGCCGTGCGAAGACGCGTGCCGCTACAAATAGCAGATCCGACAGACGATTAACATAGCGCAATGCCAGTGGGTTCAGTTCATCAACCTGGTTAAGCTGGACTAATGAGCGCTCTGCCCGGCGACATACAGTACGCGTCATATGGCACAAAGCTGCTGCTTTGCTGCCTCCGGGGAGAATAAAATCTTTGAGCGGAGGCAAGGTATCGTTCAGTGCTTCCAGATGATCTTCCAGATCTGAGATCAGAACTTCCTGCAACGCATTAAAGCCTGGTACGGATAACTCACCGCCAAGATCAAACAAATCGTGCTGAATCTGATGAAGCAGAGGAATCAAAGCGTCTGCTTCATCCAGTTCAGCTCTGAGCATACCAACCCAGGAATTCAGCTCATCAACATCACCAATGGCATGCATGCGCTCGCTGCTCTTACTGATGCGTGATCCATCGCCTAGCCCTGTTTCCCCTTTGTCGCCCGTTTTGGTAGCGATTTTAGAAAGTCGGTTGCCCATGTGAATACCTTAGTTAGTTGCAATTGAAACAAACGTTATATCTTCTGCGTCCAGAGTCAGGGTACGCGAATCCAATACAGACATATCTGTTTTCGAAAGTTTATAGAGCACTGCATCTTTATTATCTCCACCACCGATACCTAACCAAAGGTTTCCTTCGGGACCGCTGGAGAGCAAAGTAATATTTATATTTTTATAACCATCAACCGGAGTCAGGCTGCCGTCGGCTTCAACCTTGGCCAGGCTATTATTTTTCCAGCCATGGTATATAGAAACATAAACTTCGTTGTCGTTAATAATCGTAGCAGTGAAAATTTTCCCGGTTTCTGCTGTCGCATCGTAAATGATTTCCTGCTCATAAGTTTCCATATCAATTCGCACCAGCCCACCGTCGAATTGAGTATTACCGCTGTAGACGAGTCCCTGAACATAGAGGTATTTTCCAGAAACTGCAGTGTTTTGTGGATTCTTGATTTGGAGTTCAATACCTTTAAGGCCAGACTGCCCTTTTAGGGTATCAATTTCCTGATTCGTACTGGTATCAATGACTGCAACATAACCTGAGCGTACTGCTGCATAACCATTAGTATCATTGCCGAGACGCTGCATAACAATAAAGGCTTTATCATTATATATATGAATGTCATCCATTTCTGGCGCCGGTGAGGCTTTATCATTAGTCGCAACATAGGCCGACAAATCAATTTCACCAGTTTTGAAGTTATTAGCGAGTGTTGCGGCAGGATTAACAATCCAGGCTGTTTTAGCGGCGTAACGGGTCAGGTACGATTTAGTATCTGAGATAAAACCGATGTCATGAACATTGGAGCTCGCAACACCATCATTTGTATTTAACGAGTAGCCGTCGGTACCATAGAAACCGGCATTAGGATTATCGGGATCATATTTGTTAATGCTATTGATACCATCTTTTCCAACATAGAAGAAATGATCTTTATACGACGTCAGAAAAAAGTCAGTTCTGGTATCGGCGTAAAGTCCTTCCGTAGCATCCGATAAATTGTTGGCATCAGCCACAATAACATTTGAACCAGTACCGTATATTGCCTGCTGAATAACAGCAAAAACTTTCTCCGAAACGGGTGGCGTTGTCGGGTTCCCAGCTGTATCAACTTTATCTTCATCATCACAAGCTGTCAGAAGCAAACTGCTGCTAACGATTGCCAATGTTAAGAGTTTTTTCATTGTGATTACCATGATTGAGTGAATTTAATAAAATAGTTTCTTCCCGGGCTTGGGAACTGCGTAAAGTCAGACACCCGGTTATTGTTTAGATTGTTTGCTTCCAGTGTCAGGCGACTACTGTTTGACCAAAGAGACAGCGATAGACCAAGTTGAGACCGCGTTTTTATCGGCCGGAGGTTGGTAGTTTCATAAAACCCACCACTCTGGCGGAGGTAGTTCGCTGAAATATTCCATTGGTTTGTTGCGTAAGAGATAAGATAGTTGTGATCCCAGGTACGCTGGTTTGGAACACGTTTTCCGATAAAAGATGGACGGTCATGCTTGCTGATTTTCTGGTTATGCCAACCACTGTTTCCCGACAAGGATAGGTTTTTAGTCAGATCAATACTGCCATTAAACTCAAATCCCTCATGCTCGGTCTGAGCAAGATTTTCATAACGAATAACTCCCCGGCTGTCAGCTGAGCCGACAATAGCGTTATCCCGGGTTCTCATATATCCCGAAACAGACGCGGTCAAATGTTCATGCTGAAGCTGTAAAGACACACTTTTACTTTCAGAGCTTTCATTTTTCAAATCTGGATTACCCAGGGTCAGGCCGCGATCACCAAATAATTCTCGGGTAGCTACAGGACGAATTTGTCTCGCATAGATTGTATCTAGGGTTAAGTATTGTCCAATGACCAGAGATATACCTGTGTCATACACCCAGTGATCGTTCTCACGGTGCTCTCTTTTATCGACGTAGCGACTGTTTTGCTTGTCTTTAAGAGCCAGATGGTTGAATTGCCCATAAACCATATTGCCGTTAGTGGATATCCAAGATAAACGAGTACCGATGGATGATTGTTTGCGGTTATAGGCCGATGGGCAAGAACCGCCATTCAGGCAGTTACTTTTAATTACCTCTTGTGAAAAGAGATCGTTTTGTTGTTCAGTATCTTCTTGCTGGTGGGATAGAGTAGCTACAAAACCGATGTTATATGGAAGCTTATTTTTGTAGTTAAACTTGAGTAATTTTCCCTCTGTATTGTATCTGTCTCTTTGTTGTCCTAAGCCAATAAGATCGGCTTTGTCATCATAAATCTCTTTTTGGTCATAAAATGCGGTAATGAATTTTAGTGAACGATCCCCTTGTTGATAACCAAGTTTGAAACTCATGCGAGTGTCGTCGGTCGAGAAGAATGCTTTATTATCTGGGATATTGCGTACGCCAGGCAGCTCACGCTTTTTTCTTTGTTTCTGGATGAGTAGAGAAGGTGACCAATTTTTAAGAGCACGATAATTAATTCTAAATAACCCAATACGATGGGACGCTGCATTATTTAATCGTTTTTCTTTCGTTGGTTCGTTCGGATTTTTGTAGGAGTTTATCTCTTGGATATGTGTAAAGTCATTCTCGGCTTGTAGCCAGTCCAGTGCCCCGAAGACCTGCCAGGAGTGATCCTGCCATTGTTGCCATACACCGCCAATGTGGGAGGAGAAGCTACCCGTTCCCAGGCTGGCTTCTCCGGAGCTCGATTGATCAAAATGCTCTTTTGATACCAAATGAATTGTTCCGCCGATTGCAGTCGGAGCCAGCTCGACAGGTGCGATCCCTCGATAAATATCAATAGACTTCAGCACGGAAAAACCAATACTGGGCAGTTCACCCTCTGAACTGTTGAGGTTTGTTAGGGGGATACCGTCCCAGATTATTTGCAATTGCTGACCGCTGGCACCACGAATGCTCGGATAGACAAATTGTCCTTTACCGCCGAGATGTCGTACCTGAATACCAGCTTGACGCTCCAGAATATTCTCGATCAGCAAAGAACCATAACGGTGATCCTGCAACTCTATGCGCTGGTGGTCTCCCGGAAAATCTGCTGGTGCAACATCGGCCAGCGAAACATCGGCAGTTGCTTCTACTTCGGGTAAAATCACTTCGTTGGCTTGAGTTGATATGGCAACCAGAATAGTGGATAGCCATACAAAGAATTTCATCAGAGTTGTGCTCTTAATCTGAGCAGCAGTACGACAGGACAGAAGTAATATTTCTCCCCATCGTCGCCCACCGCAACTATTGGTCACTTTGCTAGTATTTGTTAGCAGTTACAGGCCGGTATCCGGGCTGACGGCTTTTATCCTGAGATAACACTGACTGATGCCTTCCCACGACTTACTGGTATGAAAACCAGTTCAATCACAGTGGCTATGTATCAGTCAGCTAAGCCGATCACCGTTGCGGGGGCAGCGTTGGACTGTCTTAGCGGGAGCTAAGGAGGACACCAACTTCCCGTTTAACTTGATCAAAGATCAGAGCACCTGAGGGCGGGCAGGATATAGTTTGTATGATATTCGGTCAAGTTTGAGGCATTCGAATGATCTGTATATTGCTATTAAGTAATATTAGAGCGCGGCATACCCGAAGTTAAAGCGGCAGTTGGATTTCGAATCGTGAGCCGCTGTCTTCTTCTGTTTCTTCAATCGGTTGATAGATCAGTTTACCGTGATGGTGAGCGGTGATAATGAAGTAAGAAACGGACAAACCAAGACCAGTCCCTTCTCCAACATCTTTGGTGGTATAAAATGGCTCAAACATATGCGATGCGACTTCTGCAGGAATGCCGGGGCCATTATCTTCAACGAGGATACTGAGATAATCTTCCTTTATGGATGCGGAGATGCAGATATGTGCGTTAGTTGCTGTTTCTGGCGTGACTTGCGTGTGTTTGTCGATGGCCTGCTGGGCGTTTTTAATCAGGTTCAGAAGTACCTGTTCAATTTCTCCGGGAACGCAATAAATATCGGGCAGGTTAGCAGCAATGTGTTTATGCAGTTGTAATTGTTTCAGGTCGATATCTGTGGTGGCGATTGTGACGGTCGTGTCGATTAAATCGCGAACATTCACCCAGTTCTTCTGCAGATGATTATTGCGTGCGAACTGCAGCATCGAGCGAATAATACGTGCGGCACGCTCACCGGCATCCTGAATGTTATCGAGAAGTTTATCGATTTCCCGGCCTTGTACGTAATGTTCTATTTGCTGTGGCGTCATCTCAAGTTCGTCGGCAACCCGATTATTGGCTGGCAAGTCAGCCAATAATCGTCGACGAATATTCTGCAGGTTTTGTAGCATGGCGCCCAATGGGTTGTTAATTTCGTGTGCCATACCGGCTGCAAGCCCACCAACAGACATCATTTTTTCAGTCTGTACCATGATTTCTTCCATGCGTTGACGTTGGCTGATGTCATCAATACGTATCACGCAGTGTGCTTGTTGTTCGTTCTCCATTAAAAAAAGTTGAACATCGGCAATGATGGCTGGGGTCAGACTGCTCAGTTTTAAGCGTTCTATTTTATTTCGGTCGTTTGCAGCATAACCAGTGCTGGGTCGTGTGATCTGTGGCTGTTTTTCCAATTCGGGTATGAGCTGATAGAGCGGGCGACCAATAAGCTGAGATGCATCCATTTGCAGCCAGGAACCTGCCTGCTGATTACACTGAACAATCCGTTGTTGTTTATCCAATGCAAAAATGGCGGATGGCATGGCATTCAGAATACTGTCGAGCAACAGCTTGGTGTGTTGTAACTGCACCTCAATCCCGCGTCGCACAGATACTTCTCTGGCCAGGTTATCATTCATCATCCGGGTTTCATCCGATAACCGTGTTGCCCTTATGCGGGCGCTTTCGGCTTGTTGATGGGCACTTTTCAGATGCAAGTGACGTTGGTCGCGCAGCCAGAATAAATCATTTAACGCATGGACGAGAGGTTGAATATCCGGGTCCTGTGTCTGGATACGAATGGGTTCGTCTTGAGGATTCTCATCGGCTGCAGATTTGCCTTTGTTGGAATATTTGTGAACTTCCGCCAGCAGCTGAAGGTAAGGCTGGCGCTGCCATTGTCGAATGATCAGATACAGAAGGAATACCAGCAGGGCCGAGAATGACACTATAAATAAGGTGGTTGTGACGGTATCCAGCAGAAAGAAATAAGGTAAAGAAACCTGACTAACAATTGCCAGGGTAAACATTTCAGGCAATTTGCCAGGGGTCTGGCGATTGATACGATACAGCGTTAGCCAGGGTTGATGATAACCGTCTGTTAATTGTGGCGGTAAACCGGGTTGATGATCGTGGTGATAGCTGTGCATCAACCGCTGATTTTGAGGGTTATACAAAGCAACTTCGCTGATTTGATAATGTTGAGTCATTCGTTCGATAACAGAACGCAGCACCAGATCATCCCGTTGTTGAGTTAACTCAATCTGAATCAGATCAGCAAATGTCTGGCTGATCTGCGGCGCCAGATGTTCACGGCCAACACGGTCTGCTGCCGCGATATAGGCAACGGTGGTGACGGTGATGATGAGGCTGATGGCAACAATCGTCGCCAGCATGGCCTTTTGCCGCGCCAGCATCATGAGGGAGGAATCCGGTTGAAATGTCTGCCTATGAATCCTTTCATGGTGATGTTCAGATTTCCCCAAGTTGCTGCATCAGTTGGCGCGTTAGCGGTAAATCTCCTGGCTGCGCTTGCTGCAGCAGAAAGCCATTGATGTAGGCTAACTCGGTTGGCCGCTGATTCAAAACATCCTGTAACGTTGATGATTGGTTGGCTGCCGTTGCTTGCGCGACTTCAGCCGCTCGATGTTTAAGGTCAAAAGGCAGTTGCCAGCCACAACGTTCGATAAACGTTTGTGTTTCTTGTGCCAGCTGTTCCAGTTTTTCTCGATAAGCCGGGCGTTCAACCAGCTCTCCATTGCGGCAGCGCAAGACGGCAGTGAGCGGATTGATAACGGCATTGATTGCCAGCTTTGCCCGAATGCGTTGTTGAATGTCGCTCACTTCATTCACTGCGGGCGGGGTTACATCAGTAGTGGTGGGCTTATGGTGGTCAAACCAGCAGCCTATCAAGGTTTCTCCGTGGCCGGCATGCACAACCTCTTTGTCTCCGCGGCGGTAAGCGCCTTCGGTGGAAATGCCTGCCCACAGCTCCGGAACCTGCTCCTGCGTCTCCAGCCAGTCGGCTACTTGTTGCTGTTGCCCCATGCCATTTTGCAATAACAGAATGCGCTTTACTGAAATCATTGCCGGCTTCAGAGGCTCGAGTGCCGTTAAGGTATCCGACGCTTTGGTGGTGATCACCAACCACTCCAGCGGATGTTGTTGGTGCTGATTAACTGGCCAGGCCGGCAAGTCGAGCGTGTGTTGACGGTGGTTAGTGGTGGTCAGCTGTCGATGGCAGGGGGTCTGATCACGGTTGACGCAGAATGGATCCAGATCACGCCAATGATAGGCCAACAGGGTGCCAATGGCACCCATTCCAACAATCGCGATAGAAGGGTTCGTAAATTGAGTCATGCGCCGATTATAAGACGCGTTTTACGAATTTGAATGGGAAGGCAGCGCTTCGTTATCTTCAGCGACAATATGCTCCTGTTGATCGGCATCTGGTTGAACGTCAGCTTTCTGGTTTTGAATCTGAGTTTGAAGCTCCGCGCTCGGCTGATCGGAATCCAGGTTTAATGTGCTCAGGGGCATCGGTGACCAGAGCTTTTGCAATCTGGCTAGCAACTCCGGAGAGTGATCCGCTGGTAAATTTCGCAGCCATAATTGCAGCCGTTCTTCATCCTCACCCACCAACTTGGTTATGTCGTCGAGATGGGCACCACGTTCTTGTAACAGCCAAACCACAATCGGCATGAGGCGATTAAATTGTCTGCGATTGCGTGAATCGGTCATTTGTTGTGCCGATACGTCGAAGCGCTCACCAACCAGCTGACAGGCATCATCGAACAGTCGGCGTAAGTCTTCATCGGTTCGTGCGGCCTGTGATAACGCTTGCTTTTTCAAATGTTGATTAACGAAACCGTCGCGCGCCAGGGCCTGATACGTTGGATGACTGCCATGCTGCAGATCCAGTGTGTTATTTTGTGGCTGTTGCATGACGGCTTCATACCGTTGCGCCCGCCCATGTCGGCTATGACAGAGAAGGTTGAGCATGGGGTCGACATGTAGGCCCTTTGGCGGCGTTAATGAACGATAACCGCCATCGCTGCTCCATGAATACAAACTGGCGTCGACCACTTTGCGTGAAGTTTCCGGCCAACGATGCAGTTGAATGACGAGGTCGGTGAGATAAGCCTGCTCATCAACCAGCATCACAATGCCCTGATCAGACAACAGCTGCTTGCGCTTATGCCAGCTGCGCTCATGCATGTCATCGAAAGCGATTTGGATATCGTCCATCACTTCCGTCCAGTCACGCTCACTTTGCAGTACGAACTGGATGTGATGATCATCAAAAACATACGCCAGTAGCCGGGTTTGTTTTACGCTCGACAGAATCTGCACTCCGTATTCGTACTCAAATACCGAGTGGAAGATAGGCTGATCTTTGGCTCCGTGTACCGAGAAGTAATACGTTCCGGCACCGTGCAGTGTCATTTTCGTTTCCATAGCAAAAAGGTAGCTGACTTTTGTGCATTTTCCAGCGTTCCTTGTCGGTCGGGGAATTTTGCAATTCCGTGACACTCGCGGTATACAAGGCGGCATTAGTCAAATTTGAACGAATTGTGCAGGAGTAGGTAATGCCTTCATTTGATGTGGTGTCTGAAGTCGATAAGCACGAAGCGCAAAACGCGGTAGACCAGGCCAATCGCGAGCTTTCAACCCGCTTTGACTTCAAAGGTGTGAATGCCAGTTTTGAGTTAAAAGATTTTGTTGTCGTAATGACGGCCAATGAAGAGTTTCAGATCGAGCAGATGAAGCCGATGTTAGAGGGCGCCATGATCAAGCGTAAGATCAAAGTGAGTTGTCTCGAATACGGTGACTGTGTTGGCGCTGGTAAGCAGGTGAAAGTAAATGCCACCATGCGTCAGGGTATTGATAAAGAACTGGCTAAAAAAATGGTGAAAATCGTCAAAGAGAGCAAGCTTAAAGTTCAGGCATCGATTCAGGGTGAAATGGTGCGTGTTACCGGTAAGAAGCGTGATGAACTGCAGGATGTGATGGCACTCTATCGCGCTGATGAAACCATTACGATGCCGCTCTTGTTTAAGAACTTCAAAGACTGATGACCTCTGCTACTCGACCGCTAGCCACGCCCGAAGCGAACAGCTGGCGAGCGGCGTTGCTGGTGTATAGTAAAAAACCAGTTGTTGCTATCGCCATGCTCGGTTTCTCTGCCGGGTTACCATTTCTATTGGTTTTTTCTACTTTAACTGCCTGGTTGCGGGACGAAGGTGTTGAGCGCACAGCTATCGGTTTTTTTGCCTGGGTCGGGTTGACGTATTCCATCAAGATATTTTGGGCACCGATTATTGATCGTTTGGAAATCCCTTTGTTATCACGATGGCTTGGCCAGCGCCGGAGCTGGATTATGCTTGGTCAGATTGGCATTGCAGTCGGGCTGTTGTTGATGAGTTCAATGAATCCTCAGCATTCTTTATGGTGGATTGCCGCTGCGGCTGTGTTGGTGGCGTTTTCCTCAGCGACCCAGGACATTGCACTGGATGCCTATCGCATCGAAATTGTAGAAGACAATCTTCAAGGCGCTATGTCGGCGGCCTACATCTTTGGCTATCGGCTGGCTCTGTTGATGGCAGGGGCTGGTGCTTTGTACATCGCTGAATGGTCTGACTGGAGCATGGCATACAGCGCGATGGCTGCTCTGATGGGACTCGCGATGCTGGCGACTCTGTGGGCCGATGCCACAACACGCAAAACACCTGAGCAGCGTGCCACTGATGAGGCTGCCATGGTTGATGACATCATGGGGCGGCCTATGTATCTGACGCAGCGACCACGATGGCAGCGATGGTTGCTCGGTGCAGTGGTTTGCCCGTTTCTCGAGTTCTTTCAGCGCAACGGATTATTTGCGCTGTTAATCCTGACGTTCATTGCGGTATTTCGTCTTAGCGATATCACCATGGGGGTGATGGCGAATCCATTTTATCTCGATCTGGGTTACAGCAAGGCGGATATCGCCAGTGTTGCGAAAGTTTTTGGCTTCTTCATGACAATTGCCGGCTCAGCGTTATGCGGCGTGCTGGTGGTTCGCTGGGGAATTTACAAGCCACTTTTTATCGGCGCAGTCATGGTGTCGGTTACCAATTTATTATTCGCTGTCCTGGCTTTGCAGTCTGGCATTGATAACCCGCTCTCAGATGTGATTACACCAACATTAGCCTGGCTGGCTTTTGTGATCAGCGCCGATAATCTCTCAGGCGGGATTGCCAGCACCGCGTTTATTGCGTATCTATCCAGCCTGACGAATCGCAGTTATACCGCCACTCAGTATGCCTTGTTCAGTTCCCTGATGACCTTGCCGGGCAAATTTATCAGCGGATTTTCCGGTTGGGTTGTCGACAGTGCGGGTTATAGTGAGTTCTTTATTGTGGCTTCTGCCTTGGGAGTCCCGGCGATTTCGTTAGTGTTGGTTTTGATATGGCATGAGCAGAAAAGCCAGCACGAGAAAGAAGAGGTTAAAGTATGACAATAACATCGGCCCCTGCATGGCGGGTAAAACAAACCGGCACACCGGCTGTTTTAGAAAAAGGCATCATTGAATTATCTGAGCCTCAGTCGGGCGAAGTAATCATTCGGGTTTGTGCTGCGGGCTTTAATCCAATTGATACCAAAATACGTGCAGGTCTTGCTCCCATTCTTAATGACGCTGGTGTGCTGGGCTGTGACGTCAGTGGTGAAGTGATTGCGATCGGAGAAGGTGTTACTCACCTCACTGTTGGAGATTCAGTGTATGGCTGCGCCGGAGGTGTAAAGGGCAATGGCGGAGCGTTGGCTGCAGAAATGGTGTGTGATGCTGACCTGTTAGCGAAAGCGCCTACTGCTGTTTCTCTGACTCAGGCCGCGGCGATTCCTCTTGTTGCTATTACTGCGTTTGAAGCTTTGCAACGGTTAGCGCCGAAATCCGATGAAACATTGCTGGTGATGGGCGCTTCTGGCGGAGTTGGCCAGTGGGCTACTCGTTTGGCGAAAGCAACCGGTGTTTCGGTTTACGGTACCGCTGGAAATCAAGAGCGTGTTGAACAACTGAATCAACAGGGTATCAATGCGGCGCTGCATAACGATGTTGCTGAGTTATCTGCTGCAGGGTTTGAGAAAGTGTTGGATACCTTCGGTGGTGGCAGTCTGCAAAAGGCATTGGAGATGGCTGCGCCTTATGCGCAGGTAGCAACCATCAATGCCCGAAATACTTACGATCTGACTCAGGCTCACGCTAAGTCGCTAACGTTACATGCGGTATTTATGTTGCTACCACTTCTAACGGGGAAGGGTCGTAAGGCGCATGGCGAGTTTTTAGCTGAATTAAGTAGGAAAATAGATGCCGGTTTCATTGAGGTGCCGCAAGCAGAGGAAAAGCGGATGTCGGATGTTGCTGATATTCACCGTGCTTACGAGGCAGGTGAATTAAAAAATAAAGTCGTGATGAAAGCGGATTTCTAATCGGTAGCTTAGCAGGCACCGGGATGTGCCTTCTGGGCGGCGGTGAAAAATAACGGGGTTTGGCTTGCCCTATTGCTGTATAGATAAAAAACCGACTATGTTTCAGCCGCCGGACCAGTGGGCCATCCTTGATCCTACCGCAACATCCTGTTGCTGCTACGAAAAACAATCCGTTCTTTATCTTTCGATCCGATCTACTCAATACCCAGCATTTTGTGAGTTTGCAAGCTCAGCTTCCACTCGGGGTGCTTTAAGCAAAAATCCACCGCTTTTTGAGTATTGGTTTTCGAAAGACCCTCTTTAGCTCCCTCTAATTGCGCACCCAGATCTTTGTCGCTGGCCAAAACAACCGGCTGATAATCCGCCATTGGCTGTAAGTAGCGGTGATCGGCTTCGATATAATCAAAACGCTCCGGCATAGCATCCGGCTGAGGGTAAACCAGCTTCAGTTCATCACAGCGAATCAGTGCAATATCTGATTTACCTTTGGGGCTTAAACAAATCCAATCGATGCCGTCTGGCGCATGCAAAGTACCGTTAGTTTCCACTGCGACCTCGAACTTTTGTTTGTGAAGTTCAGCGATCAGCGCTTCATCCAATTGAAGTAATGGCTCGCCGCCAGTGCAAACGACGTAAGGTTTGCCAACTTTATTACCATTGGCGCCTGGCCAAAGATCGGCAATCTGTTGTGCAAGTTCTGAAGCCGTGTATTTGCCACCCATGTGGCCGTCGGTACCAATAAAGTCGGTGTCGCAAAAATCACAAACAGAGCTTTCACGGCTGTCTTCGCGACCATTCCATAAATTGCATTTACTGAAACGGCAGAATACCGAAGGACGACCAGCCTGAGCGCCCTCGCCCTGGAGGGTGTAGAAAATTTCTTTGACTCGGTAAAGCTTTTCTCGTGCCTGATTACCGGTGTTAGCTGAGGCCATCAGGCAGTCTCGTATTGCAGTGGATCGGTTGCATTGTTCTTTTCAAACGCCTCCAGGCGCTCAACACAAGAACCACATTTGCCACAAGCTTTTGCGCGACCGTTATAGCAGGTCCAGGATTTTCCGTAATCAAGACCCATCGCTAAACCGTCTGCAAGGATCTGAATCTTATCGCTGTCGAGGTAAGGGGTAACAATATCAACGGGTTCGTAGTTAGCGAGCTTGGCAACTCTATTCATGGCATGAACAAAGTCAGGGCGACAGTCCGGGTAGATTGCATGGTCACCGGAGTGCGCACCATAAAATACTTTACTCGCGCCGATATCCACTGCATAGCCAATGGCGAGTGACAACAGAATCATATTCCGGTTTGGTACAACCGTAGACTTCATATTGGCTGCTTCGTAGTGGCCTTCTGGAATCTCTATATCAGAGGTTAAAGAAGAACTCTGCAACAACTGATTAATGGCGGTGATATCAATGATCTTATGATGAATACCAAGATCCGCACATACACGCTTAGCAAATTCGATTTCCTTTGAGTGCTTCTGACCATAGTCGAAAGTCAGTGCGTACAATTCGTGATGTTCTTCTTTTGCCTTGTTAAGAATAGTGAAGGAATCCATGCCACCGGAATAGATAACAACGGCTTTATCAGCAACTGCTGCAGTCATAATGATGTGTCTCTTTCTTTTATTACCAAGATACTGAAACGGAAAACAGTCCGGATCAGGCAATCGGAGCAGTGTCCGACGGCAATGCTTAGTATACGGTCATTCACCATTAGCGCGTTAGTTCTCTTCAGTTAAGGAAGTAGAAATAAACTGCTGACACTGAGTCATACAACTTTCTGTAAAAAACTTACAAAAAGGTATTGACGGTTTTTTCTCAGTCTGTAGAATGCGCCGCTCCTGACCACTGAGGTGGTTCGGAAAGAGCTAAAAAGCTCTTTTATTTCAACAGGTTAAGTAATTTATTAAGAATTCTTAGTCAAGCGAAATAAACAAGTTAAGGGTTGACTCGTTGAGTCAAATGCGTAACATGCGCCACCTTGATTTGAGGCAGCTCTTCGGGGTTGTCGTCAGGCGAAAAGATCTGAAAAATCTTTTAAAAATAAACGCTTGACACGCTGCGCTAGATCATTAAAATACGCAGCCCGCTTTGAGAGAAACAAAGCGACGTTCTTTAAAAATTAGCATTAAGTAATTCGTGTGGGTACTTACTGAGGTGTTGTGGAGACACGCTGATTTTGCTCTTTCGAGTGAGTCGGCACACAAAATTTCAAGTAAGAACTCGTCGATAATTCATTTATAGATTTATTGTCAGTTTTATTCTTGAGCAAGATTTAGATTGGATATTCCTCCAGTCGAAACTTTTTAAACTGAAGAGTTTGATCATGGCTCAGATTGAACGCTGGCGGCAGGCTTAACACATGCAAGTCGAGCGGAAACGATGATAGCTTGCTATCAGGCGTCGAGCGGCGGACGGGTGAGTAACGCGTAGGAATCTACCTAGTAGTGGGGGACAACAGTTGGAAACGACTGCTAATACCGCATACGCCCTACGGGGGAAAGCAGGGGATCTTCGGACCTTGCGCTATTAGATGAGCCTGCGTGAGATTAGCTAGTTGGTGGGGTAATGGCCTACCAAGGCGACGATCTCTAGCTGGTCTGAGAGGATGATCAGCCACACTGGGACTGAGACACGGCCCAGACTCCTACGGGAGGCAGCAGTGGGGAATATTGCACAATGGGCGAAAGCCTGATGCAGCCATGCCGCGTGTGTGAAGAAGGCTCTAGGGTTGTAAAGCACTTTCAGAAGGGAGGAAAGGTTGTAAGTTAATACCTTGCAACTGTGACGTTACCTTCAGAAGAAGCACCGGCTAACTCCGTGCCAGCAGCCGCGGTAATACGGAGGGTGCAAGCGTTAATCGGAATTACTGGGCGTAAAGCGCGCGTAGGTGGTCTGTTAAGCGGAATGTGAAAGCCCCGGGCTCAACCTGGGAACTGCATTGCGAACTGGCAGACTAGAGTACAGTAGAGGGTAGTGGAATTTCCTGTGTAGCGGTGAAATGCGTAGAGATGGGAAGGAACATCAGTGGCGAAGGCGACTGCCTGGACTGATACTGACGCTGAGGTGCGAAAGCGTGGGGAGCAAACAGGATTAGATACCCTGGTAGTCCACGCCGTAAACGATGTCTACTAGCCGTTGGGGAACTTGATTCCTTAGTGGCG